>NZ_JBEZJZ010000014.1:0-123843 GCF_040651455.1 Streptomyces sp. NPDC048483 | reverse complement strand
CTCGGCGGGTATGGGCTGATCTTTTTGGGAGTTAAGACGTCCAGCTGGTCGGCGACCGCCCGCAGCATTCCGGCGATCTTCCCGCCGTGTGCCTTGTCGGGGTAGCGGCCGCGCTCCAGCTGCTGGGTGACGTTTTCCAGCAGCGTGGTGAGGTCCTGCACGATGGAGGCGAGTTCGTCCGGCTTACGGCGCTGTGCGGCCGCCACCGAGGGCGCGGGGTCGAGCAGCGTCACGGTCAGCGCCTGGTCGCCGCGCTGGCCGGCGACCACGCCGAACTCGACGCGCTGGCCGGGCTTGAGTGCGTCCACGCCGTCGGGCAGTACCGACGAATGCACAAAGACGTCGCCGCCGTCGTCGCGGGAGAGAAAGCCGAAGCCCTTCTCACTGTTGAACCACTTGACCTTGCCGGTAGGCACGTCTGTCCTCGTCCTCGTACTCGTCGGAAAATGCTGGGAAAAATTACTCGGGAAAGCGATGGGGGCGGGTCCGCCGCGGAAGAAGCGGGTGTGGATAAACGGGTCTGGATAGCACTGCAGCGGGCCACAGGACCCGCCACCACCAAGGCTAATGGTCCGGTGCCCGGTGACAAGACGTCGCAGGGGGGATCCTCGGTGCTTCTGGCCCGGACTTACCCTGGTCAGGTGTCTGACGAAACGCCCCAGGCCGGGGATCTGCTGGTCCGAATCGGCGCGATCATGTTCCTAGTTGGCGCAGTGGCCACTCTCGCCACTGTGGCGCCGCTGTTCCTCGGAACCGATCCGCTGCCGTCCGTCTTCTACTGGGTGTGCATGCTGATGGGCGCCGGGTTCGTGGTCGCCGCGGCGGGCGTGATCCGGTCCGCCAGGGCCCAGCGGCGTCAGGCGGATGCGGCCGCCGCGTCCGCGCCTTCCGCCCCGTCCGCCTCTTCTGCCACGTAGCGATTCAGCCACGACGGGAACTCCGTCAGATCGCCGAGCACCACATCGGCCCCGGCGGCGCGCAGCTCCTCGGCGTCGCACGGGCCGGTGGCCACCGCGACCGACACCGCGTCCGCGGTGCGCGCCCCGCGGACGTCCCCGGTGTGGTCGCCGACGTAGACCGCCGCCTTGTGCTCGCGCAGCGCCTCGGCCTTTGCCTCCGCCCACAGCGAACCGATGACCGCGTCCGCGTCGATGCCCAGGTGCGCCAGGTGCAGCTTGGCGTTGGGCTCGAACTTGGCGGTGACGACGATGGCGCGCCCGCCCGCCGCGTGGACGGCGGCGATGGCCTCGCGGGCGCCGGGCATCGCCAGCGTTCCCGTAATCGCGTGCTCCGGATACAGCGCCCGGTAGACATCGCTGATCTCGGCCACCCGCTCCGCCGGGAACCACCGGCGGATCTCCTCCTCCAGCGGCGGCCCGATCCGGCCGATGGCCTCATCGGCGTCGACGTGGGTACCGGTCCTGGCGGACAGCGCCTGATAGGTCGCCTTGATGCCGGGACGGGAGTCGATCAGCGTCATGTCGAGGTCGAATCCGACCGTTAGGGGGTGCGCCATGCCGTCATTCTCCACGGTGGGAAGCCCCACGTTGTCGGCTGGCGACGTGGGTGGTTTGCCCGCCTTCGGCGGGCGAGGGTGGGGGTTGGCCGCCGCGGTCGGCATTCCGTAGCGGGGGTGCGGCGACAGGCCTGCACGACTTCGTCGCTACGGCCTGCCCCTCCCGCCCATAGCCGCCCTCCGGCCGGTGGGAGGAGGGCTACAAACGACGGCCGCCGGGTGCAGGACCGCCGGCCCGGCCCAGAACAACGGACGAGGCACGGCGCCGCACCCGGCAACATGGGGCCTTAAAGCGACCGCCGCACCCGCCACAGAAGGAACCCGGCCGACACAACGGCCGCCCCCCGGGCCGCCCCCGGCAGCCCCTCAAGGAGGGCCTGGCCCAGCGAACCAGGGGCGACCGGATCGCCCCAGCGCCCGTCGAACCGCCCCCACAGCCACACCGTCAGCCCGCCGACGGCGATGCCCGGCACCCCCAGCACCGCAAACTTCGTCTCCCGCCGGCTCAGCCGCCGCGACACGTACGCCAGCGCCCAGCCGCCGCCGAGCGCGATCCACGACCCGACCACCGCACCGGCAAGCAACAGCACCACGGCCAGCGCGACGACGGGACTGAGCCAGGCCCACAGGGACACCGGGACCGCTTCCGGCTCGTCCCCGGGCCCGGGCCCGGCCTCGACCTCGGCCTCGGCACCGGCACCGGCACCGGCCTCGGGCCCAGGCTCGGCTGCGGGGCCACCCCGCCGGCCGATCGCCCGCCGCAGCACCAGCCGGGGAAGCGACGGCTTCGCGCCGGGCTTCGCGCCGGGCTTCCCACCCGGCTTCCCCGCCGGCTCGGCACCGGCCTTCCCCGGAGGCCCGTCCCCCTCCCCGTCCTCCTCGGGCCGTTCCCAGATCTCCGGGATCTCGATCCCGCCGACGAACCCGTGCACGGTCTCCTCCGGACCGCGCGCCTCCGGTCCGCCCGCCTCCAGGCCGTACGGCGCCGACTCCGATCCGTACGGCCCCGGCTCCACCCGCCACCAGTCCGGCGGATCATCCGCGTCACCCAGCTCGTCGAGCCCGGCCAGATGCGGCGGCGCAGCGCCCGGCGTCGGCTCCGGCTCCGCCGCCCCGGCGCCGGGCCGGGTTCCCTTGCGCAGGAAGCCGGGGAGCGCCGGGCCCGGCCCCGACCGGCCGTCCCGTGGCGCGGGCACCGTGCCGGCCGGGCCGCCGCCGCGCCAGGACGGGCGGTGGGCCGCTGCCGACGGCGGGCGCGGCTCCCCGTTGCCCGCCGCCGTCACCAGGGCTTCCGGCGTCCCCAGCCGCGCCAGCATCCGTTTCACGCCGGGGACCGTGTCGGCCCTGTGGGCGTCGATCTCGGCCCGCAGGCCGGCCACCAGCTGCATCCGTGTGGCGGCCGGCAGCCCGCGCTGCTGGGCCAGGTCGCCGACCCGGCTCAGATAGTCGAAGACGAGCTGATCGCTTTCGATCCCCACGACATAACCCCACGAAATCCCCTGCGGCGCCCGCTGGTTGCTGCTTCGACGGTACCGCCCGGCGCCGTGGCACGACGCCACCGGCGGGCGCGCCGGGCGTGCGCCCCTCGGCGCCGTGGTCGCCACACGGTGCCCTCGGATCCGCCACCCCGCTAACGTAAGACGAATGACCGATACACCCCGCACCCTGGCCGAGGAGCTCCGAACCCGCACCGACAGCGGGCTCGCCGGTCTGCTGCGGGCCCGGCCGGACCTGCTCAGTCCGGTTCCGGGTGATGTCACCCAACTCGCCACCAGGGCCGGCACCCGGGCGTCGGTCGTACGGGCCGTGGAGCGGCTGGACCGGTTCGCGCTGCAGACCGCCGAGGCGCTGGCGGTGGCGCCCGACCCGTGCCCGTACGAGACGCTGGGCGGGCTGATGGGCGGGGACGCCGGGGAGGCGGCGGTCGCCGCGGAGCTGCCCCGGGCGGTGGCCGCGCTGCGGGCGCAGGCGCTGGTCTGGGGGCCGGACGACCGGCTGCGGCTGGTGCGTACGGCCCGTGAGCTGCTCACGCCGAGCGCCACGCACCCCTCCCCCACCGGGCTCGGCCCGACCGTCGCGGAGGCCATGGCCGGGATGTCGCCGGGGCGGCTGCAGGAGATCCTCGCCGCGGCGGCGCTGCCCGCGACCCATGACCCGGTCACCGCGGTCGCCGCGCTCACCTCCCTCTTCTCCGACCGCAGCCGGATGGCGGCGCTGCTGGACACCGCGCCGGCGGAGTCCGTGGCGGTCCTCGACAAGCTGCTGTGGGGGCCTCCGTACGGCGGTGTCACCGACCGGCCGGCCGCGCATCTGCAGTGGCTGCTCGACCGCGCGCTGCTGATCCCGGCGGGCGGGCGCAATGTCGTCCTGCCGCGGGAGGTGGCGCTGCATCTGCGTGCCGGGCGCGCCCACCACACCCCCGAGCCGCTGCCGCCCACCCTCGCGCCGGTGACGGAACGCGATCCACAGCTTGTGGACAACGCCGCCGCGAGCCAGGCGTTCACGGCGCTCGCGACCGTCGAGGAACTGCTCAAGGAGTGGGACCTGGGCGGGCCGTCCGTCCTGCGCGCCGGGGGCATGAGCGTCCGCGATCTCAAGCGGACCGCCGTCGCCCTGGACACCACCGAGCAGCTGGCCGCCTTCTGGCTCGAACTCTCCTACGGGGCCGGGCTGATCGCCTCCGACGGCGCGGCCGATGAGCGGTACGCCGCCACGCCGACCGCCGAGGACTGGCTCCAGCTGCCCGACCACGAGCGCTGGGCCACGCTGGCGGCCGCCTGGCTGTCCGGGACCCGCACGGCGGGCCTGGTCGGCACCGCCGATCCGAAGGGGCGCGCCCTGGCCGCCCTCGGCCCCCATCTGGACCGCTCCGCGGCCCCCGAGGTCCGCCACCGCGCCCTCTCCCTGCTGGCCTCTCTGCCCCCCGGTACGTCCGTCCCCGCTGCGGCAGTGCTCGCCCGCCTCCGGTGGGAGCGGCCGCTGCGGGGGGCCGCGGGTACGGGAGCGGCGGCCGCTACGAGGGCGGCGGGCGCGCCGGAAGCGACCCCCGCGGCAGCCGCCTCCCTCGCACCCGGCTCCCCTGCCCCCCTGGATTCCGACCTCCGCTCCCGGCTGGCCCAATGGACGCTCGACGAGGCCGAGTTGCTGGGCGTGACCGGCCGCGGCGCGCTCGCCGCGCATGCCCGCGCCCTGATCGAGCCCGCGCCGACCGCCGGCCCCGCGGAGACCACGGCCGCGGCGACCCGCGCCGCCGCCCTCCTGGCCCCCCGCCTCCCCGAGCCGCTCGACCATGTCCTCCTCCAGGCGGACCTCACCGCCGTCGCCCCCGGCCCGCTGCACCGCCCGCTCGCCGAGGCGCTCGACGTTCTGGCCGACGTCGAGTCCAAGGGCGGCGCGACGGTGTACCGCTTCACCCCCGCCTCGGTACGCCGTGCCCTGGACGCCGGCCGCTCCGCCGCCGAACTCCAGGAATTCCTCACCACCCACTCCCGCACCCCGGTCCCCCAGCCGCTCAGCTACCTCATCGACGATGTGGCCCGCAAACACGGCCAGTTGAGGATCGGCGCGGCCGCGGCGTACCTCCGCTGCGACGACGACTCCCTGCTCTCCGAGATCCTCGCCGACCGCCGCGCCGCCGCCCTGCGCCTGCGCCGCCTGGCCCCCACCGTGCTGGCCGCGCAGACCTCCCCCGATCAGCTCCTCGAGGGCCTGCGGTCCATGGGCTACGCCCCCGCCGCCGAGTCCGCCACCGGCGACGTCCTGATCGCCCGCACCGACTCCTACCGCACCCCGCCCCGTACGGCCCCCACCCCCGTGCCCGAGGGCCCGCCCGCCCCCGACACCACCCTCCTGGCAGCCGCCGTACGCGCCATCCGCGCCGGCGACCTCGCCGCCACCGCCGAACGCAAGCCCCTCCACGCCGCCACCCCGACCTCCGGCGCCCTCCCCCGCACCACCTCCGCCGAGACCCTGGCCACCATGCAGGCCGCCGTCCTGACCAATTCCGCCCTCTGGATCGGCTACGTCAACGCCGACGGCGCCGCCAGCCAGCGGGTGATCGCCCCGGTACGCGTCGAGGGCGGCTTCGTCACGGCCTACGACCACACCTCGGACGAGGTCCGCACCTATCCGCTGCACCGGATCACCGGGGTGGCGGAGCTGGCGGACGACGCGGTGTGAGGGCGTAGGGCGCTGCCTACGGCTCGTCCGCCTCGGGTCGGCGGCCTATGCCGCGGTCGCCACCCCTGCCCGCCCGGCGCCAGAGCAGCACCATGCCCAGCGCCAGCACGGTCACGGCGACAAGGACGATGACGGCCTTGAACGCCAGATCCGCCATGAGGTGCGACAGAAGAGCGGACGAGTCCATCGCCAGGCCCCTCATCGCCGGCCGCCCCGTCGGCCCGAGCGGGCCGGGCCGTCCTCCAGCCGCCGTGCGGCGGCCCGCAGCGCGGCACGTACCGCGGGGTCCGCGTACCGGCGGGCCTGATCGAGCCGGCCGCGCCGCTTGAGGCTCAGGGCGACGGCGAAGACCACCAGGGCCAGCACCACCACCGCGCCCGCGATCAGCCCGAACCTGACGAGCATGAGATTGAGATAGGTCTCCATCGTGCACTCCCGTTTTTGTATCACGCCTGTGATAAAAAACAATGTATCACGACCGTGATACAAAGAATCCATGCCGAAGCAAGTGGACCCGGACGCCCGTCGCCGCGAGGTCGTCGACGCCCTCTTCCGTGTCGCCGTCCGCGACGGCCTGCAACGCGCCTCCCTGCGGGCCGTCGCCGACGAGGCCGGCCTCAACATCGGGTCGCTGCGCCACTACTTCGCCGGCCAGCAGGAGCTGATGCGGTTCGCGATGCAGTCGATGCTCGACCGGGTCGGCGACCGCCTGCTCCGGCGCGTCGAGGAGATCGGCGAGTTCGCCGGCCACTCCCGCGCACAGCAGTTCCGGCTCGCCGCCGGACTGCTGGGCGAGCTGCTCCCGCTCGGGGAGGACCGCCGCGCCGAGGTCATCGTGTTCCTCGACTTCAGCGCCGCCGCCCGCACCAACCCCGCCTTCGCCGACCTCGCGGAACAGACCGCCACCGGCACCCGCCGACTCGTCCGCCGGGTCCTGGACCGCCTGGCACAGACCGGCGCCCTGGGCGACGGCCGCGATCTCACCGTCGAGACGGAGCGCCTGGCCGCCCTCCTGGACGGCCTGGGCCTCGGCGCCGCCCTGCACCCGCACGTACTGGGCCCGGACCGGTGCGCGGAGGCGCTGCGCACCCACCTCGCCGACCTCGCCGCTCCCGCCCCACGGGCCCCGGACGCCCCGGCCTGAGGCCCCGCCCCGGTCTACTGGGACGGGCGTGCGTGTTCCGGGTGCCCGTATTTCTTGTGCTTCTTCACATTGTCGAGAACTTCCCACAAGGCGAGGTTGTTCTGTTCCTGGAGGATTTCGCTCAATTGCTCTTTGAGTAGAGCGCATCCGGGGCAGTCGTGAGGGTCGGAGAGACCGGAGCGAGGCACAGCGAGCGGATCCTGATACGAGACATGCTCACCGCGCGCCATGCCGCCACCCGCGCTCATGACCGGGCCGCCTTTTTGCCGTGTGGGTGCCGCCGGATCTCTACATTGCAATCGCTCACCTTGGAGCCGTTTCCGGCGAGCCGCGCGGCGTCCCGTCCCCGGCCAGCGCGCCGCACACATCACAGCCGGCCACAGAAACGGGCTCCAGGTCCAGCCTTAACGGCAATCCAACCGGAGGGGTGCTGTATCGCGTGGGTTCGGTCATGCATTGATCGTGCTGCCGGGCAGGGCGGGGCTACAGGGACGGAACGTCCTGGTCTCGCGCCCTTAGTTGGCGACTCCCAGGCACTCGGCGAGCTGGCGCAGGCCTGGCGGCCGCACCGGCCCGTTCCACAAGTCGCTGACGATCGCCACGGCCAACGTGTGATGCCGTATCCACCCCGGCGCCACCTGTCGCAGCTTCTCAAGTGCCTTCACGGCCCCGGCACCATCCCCGATGTCGGTATGCGCGCGTGCTACGTCCAGCAGCAACCACGTCCGCCATGAGGGCGGGATGTCCTTGCTCAGCCTTATGCCCTTGGCCAGCGTCAAAGCTTCCTCGGGGCGCTCGTGCTGGACGGCCAGGCGCACTCTTTCGATACGCACCGACGAACGGCTGAACACCGACACGAGCTTGCCGTCAGCGGGAGGTGGGAGCGTCGCCAGACGACTGGTCGCTTTCTCGGCCGTCTCCATCAAGTCGTTGGCTGTCGCGTAGTCGTCGCTCCGGGCGTACGAGGTGGCGGCAGACATCAGCAAGCCGCCCCATACACGGACGCCCTCCGCCGTAGCCGTGTGTTCCCGCTCCACACCGTCCGCAGCATGCACGGCCAGGTTCCGCGCGTCGTCCAACCGGGCCTGACGCTGATAGGCCCACGCAACGGAATTCGAGACCATCGGGGCAAGCAACGGGTCCGAGGAGTCTCCGGCGGCAGCGTGGGCACGCTCCAGAGCGGACAGACCTAGGTCGGTCTTGCCGAGTCGGATGGCCAGATGTCCGCCGAGTTGCAGCGCCTTGCCGAGTGCGGCTTGTCCGGCTGCCCGTTGGTCGGCGTTCCCCACCGCAGCAAGTAGGCGTGCGTCAGCGATGATGCCCGGCAGTACGTCCATGACACGGCCGAACTCTGCCGAGTGGTACAAGGTCCACCCCTCCGCCAGTTCGGCCCGCAGAAGGGGCAGAGACAGCCGTTCATCGCCCGTAGGCTCAACAGGCGGAGCGAACAACGGCGGCATGAGCGCGCGTCGGACAGCTACGAGCTGGGGTGGGTCAGCGTCGCCACTCGGCGGGACGCCCGGCGGATCCCCCAGAAGGGCCGTCAGCTCCACGCCAAGCCCCTTGGCGAGCGAATGAAGCGTGGGCAGGCGGGCGCTGTGCTTCCGATGCTGCTCAAGCTTCCGGATCACGTCTACGGACACCCCGGACCGTTCGGACAGCTCCTCTTGGGTGAGGTCAGCAAGGCGCCGCAATCTCCCGACACGGTCACCCAGGTGCTCAGTAGCCATGATTCAGAAGCTACGCCGGGGCTGCGTGAGACGAAACCGACTCCGCGCCCCTTACACAGCGAAAGACCGTCCACCCGATCAGGCAGGGGGTACCCCCTGGCCGACTGCCGGTCGGATCTCCTGGCGTCACCCGTTGCTGGTCAGAGCTTCGCACAGGGTTGGTCTGTCGCCAGGGTTCGTCATCCACTCGCTAGCGCCGGTCCTACTGCGCGCCATTGGCAGCCTCTCATGCGCGCCAACGGCCTGCCGCTGGAGGGATTCCAGCAACGGGCCGTGAACGGCTCTCAGGTGGTCTTACGACATCTCGAGGTCCAGCGCGACAGCCTCCCGGACAACCGACTCAACGTCCTTGCCATCTGCGTCGGCACGGCGCACCTTGCCTTCCTCCCCGAAGAAGACAGCAAGCCGGGAAGTGTCCATCCTGCGCGCTCCCCGTTTCGCTGGTGCCACTTCCACGTATGCCCCGGCGTCCAACAGGAGATCCCGCTTGCCCTCCACACTCGCGGCCTTCCACCGTTCGCCGTATGTCTGGCCGGTGGACACGGCTTCCACCCCGGTGGGCTTGGCGCTGCGTTGCATGTCCTTGAGCGACGCAAGCCGGTCCTCCAGCTTGGCGTATTGGTCGGCGTAGCGCTTCGCGCCGTCCTCCCCCTTGAAGAGACCACGCTCGTACCGGTCCTTCTCCAGGTCGCTGAGCGCTTCCTCGGCCTGCCGGATCTGCGGGCGGAAGTCCTCCCCCACATACTCCACCATCCGCACGACTTCCAGTCGGCCGAACTTCTCAAGGAACAACTCCGTCACGTGCTTCTCGGTGTGCTCCGCAGGGACGGACGGGCCGTAACACGTGCCCTGTTCGCCGGTGCGCTGCCGCTGCTTCAGGCGCCCGATGCAGCGGTAGCGGAGCTTCCCCTTGGACGTGTACGTGTACATCCGGGAGTGGCACACACCGCAGTACAGAACGGCGCGGAGCAGCGCTGTGCCGTGACGGCGCTGCTCACCCGCCCCGGCACGCCGCTTCAGCTCGTCCTGCAACGCGTGCCACGTGTCCATGTCCAGGATCGTCGGCCGCGTAACGAGCGGAAGCCCGTCCGTGCGGAGGATTGACTTGCCGTCCTCGCTCACCTGGCCCAGAAGCTGCGGGTTGGTGAGCAGGCTCTTGAGCGTGGTCGTGTACCACTGCTTCGAGTCGCTGCGCCTGCCGGTGGACTGACGTGACGAGTGCCCCGGCGACGGGATGTCGGACTTACTGAGGTCCGTTGCGATCTTCATGAGTGAGTCCTTCGCCAGGACCCGTTCCGCGATCTTGCGAACCGTCTTCGCCTCGTCCGGGTGGACCACCAGGACGCGCCCCGGCCCGTCAGGATTGGGGGCGACCTGATAGCCGTACGGGACGCGTCCGCCGGTCCAGCGGCCTTCCCGGCGCAGGTGCTCGTGAGCGTTGGAGACCCGCATGCCGATGGTGTCGGACTCCAGCTCGGCGAAGACGGCGATCACCTTCGCCATGGCGCGGCCCATGGAGGACGTGAGGTCCAGCGGCTCGCTGGCTGACGCGAGCGCGACGCCTCCGTTCTGCGTGATCTTCATGATCTCGGCGAAGTCCACCGTTGACCGCGCAAGGCGGTCGATCTTGAAGAAGACGATCACGTCGAACTCGGTGAGGCGCGCCAAGATCCGCTGAAGGCCCGGCCGGTCCAGCCCGCGCGAGTAGCCGGAGACGTCGATGTCTTCCTCTATCGCGACGCTCTTCCACCCGCGTGCCTCGCACAGCGCCTCACAGGCCGCCCGCTGGCGCTCTGGCGAAGTACTTTCCTCGGTTTCGCGCGATAGGCGAATATAGAGAGCTGCGCGCATGCCTGGCGCGCTGGCCGGGACGCCCTTCCGGCGCCGGGCCCGGGGCAGAGCCCGGGCCGGAAGAGACGCTTCAGGTGTTTCACTTGTCACGAGGCGACCCTATCCATGGAGGTATGTGTGTCCTGCCTGATCGTCCAGAGCGACAAGACGCTGCTTCTGGAGGTGGACCATGAGCTGGCGGACTCCTGCCGGCGGGCCATCGCGCCCTTTGCCGAGCTGGAGCGGGCGCCGGAGCACATCCATACGTACCGGGTGACGCCGCTGGGGCTGTGGAACGCGCGGGCCGCCGGGCACGACGCCGAGCAGGTCGTCGATGCGCTGGTGCAGTTCTCGCGGTATCCGGTGCCGCATGCGCTGCTCGTCGATGTCGCGGAGACGATGTCGCGCTACGGCCGGCTGACGCTCCTCAAGGACCCGGCCCACGGGCTGGTGCTGACCAGCACCGACCGGCCGGTGCTGGAGGAGATCCTGCGGTCGAAGAAGGTGCAGCCGCTGGTCGGGGAGCGGCTGGACCGGGACAGCGTCGTCGTTCACCCCTCCGAGCGCGGGCAGATCAAGCAGACGCTGCTCAAGCTGGGCTGGCCCGCCGAGGACCTGGCCGGTTACGTCGACGGTGAGGCGCACCCGATCGAGCTGCGCGAGAACGGCTGGGCGCTGCGGCCGTATCAGCAGCAGGCCGTGGAGGGCTTCTGGCACGGCGGCTCGGGTGTCGTCGTCCTGCCGTGTGGTGCGGGAAAGACGCTGGTCGGGGCCGGTGCGATGGCGCAGGCGAAGGCCACCACGCTGATCCTGGTGACGAATACGGTCTCGGCCCGGCAGTGGAAGCACGAGCTGGTGAAGCGGACCTCGCTCACCGAGGACGAGATCGGCGAGTACAGCGGCACGAAGAAGGAGATCCGGCCGGTCACCATCGCCACGTACCAGGTGCTGACGACCAAGCGGAAGGGCGTCTATCCGCACCTGGAGCTCTTCGACTCCCGGGACTGGGGCCTGATCGTCTACGACGAGGTGCATCTGCTGCCCGCGCCGGTCTTCAAGTTCACCGCCGACCTTCAGGCGCGGCGGCGCCTCGGGCTGACCGCGACCCTCGTACGGGAGGACGGCCGCGAGTCGGACGTGTTCTCGCTCATCGGGCCGAAGCGGTTCGACGCGCCGTGGAAGGAGATCGAGGCGCAGGGGTACATCGCCCCGGCCGACTGTGTCGAGGTGCGGGTCAATCTGACCGAGTCGGAGCGGCTGACGTATGCGACGGCGGAGACCGAGGAGAAGTACCGCTACTGCGCGACGACCGCGAGCAAGCAGTATGTGACCGAGGCGCTGGTCCGCCGCCATCAGGGCGAGCAGACGCTGGTCATCGGGCAGTACATCGACCAGCTGGACGAGCTGGGCGAGCATCTGGACGCGCCGGTGATCAAGGGAGAGACCACCAACGCGCAGCGGGAGAAGCTCTTCGACGCGTTCCGGGAGGGGAAGATCTCGGTGCTGGTCGTCTCCAAGGTGGCGAACTTTTCGATCGACCTTCCCGAGGCCACGGTCGCGATCCAGGTATCGGGCACGTTCGGATCACGCCAGGAGGAGGCCCAGCGGCTGGGCCGGGTGCTGCGGCCCAAGGCGGACGGGCACGAGGCGCGGTTCTACTCGGTCGTCGCACGGGACACCATCGACCAGGACTTCGCGGCGCACCGCCAGCGCTTCCTGGCCGAGCAGGGGTACGCGTACCGGATCGTGGATGCGGATGAGCTGCTGGCGGGGGACGAGGCGTAGGGCCTGTCCGATGGGTCAGGGTCGGAAAGGCCCTTGGCGGGCGCGGGGCGGGGCGTAAGCCACCGGGCCCCGCGCCCGGCTCGCCGCCCTGCGGCGTACAAAGCGCCCGACGCGGCGTAGGGCAGGTACCTCACGATCACCGCCGGCAAGGACGCCAAAGCCGCGCAGGCCACGACCACGCACAGGCCTGTCCGCAGACCGGGAGCGCGACCAGGGTGGTCCACAGCGGCACCATCCACCAGCTGGGGTCATGGGCACCGGGATCGAGGCCGGGCCGACCGGTCGGGGCGAGGTGGCCGTACGGGGCGGAGTGACCCGCGGGCTCGGGGCGGCCGACCACCTGCCGGCCCTCGGTCTGCGCCCGCCCGTACCTATCCGGGCACCCGCGGAGCCACGGACACCCGCGAAGCTACGGACACCCGCGAAGCGACGGGCATCCGCAGGGCCGAGGCTCAGACCGCGCCCGAGGGCGTACCCGCCTGGCTGTCGGCCCGCGGCGACGGCACCACCGGGCCCGGCACCCGTGCCGCCGGTACCCGCGCCCTCTGCGTCCACCACAGCAGCGCCGCGAACAGCCCCAGCCCCAGCAGCGGATACGGCGACGCGAGCGGCTGCTGCCACCAGGAAAGGCGCAGGTCCAGGTCGCCCCGGTGCGGCACGATCCACATGGTGCGGGCGGTGAACGCGACGGTGACCGCGGCCAGCAGCGCCCGGCGCCACGGGATGCCGCGGGTGTGCGCGGCGAGCGTGGCCAGCAGCGGTACGCACCAGACCCAGTGGTGCGACCAGCTGATCGGCGAGATCAGCAGCGCCGTGACGGCGGTGACCAGCACGCCCCAGGTGTCCAGGCCACGCCGCAGATAGACCCGGCGCGCGACACACAGCCCGGCAACGCCGGTGAGCAGCGCCGCCACCGCCCACAGCATGCCCGGCTCAGGACGGTGCAGGACGCGGGCGATCAGGCCCTGAAGGGACTGGTTGTCGACGATCCAGGCCTTGCCCACCCGTCCGGTCTCGAACATCCGCCGGGTCCAGAACTCGACGCTGGCGTCGGGCAGGACCAGCAGGCCGATCAGCAGCGAGGCGACGAACCCGGCGAGGGCGGTGCAGGCGGCCTTCACCCGGCCGGTGATCAGGAGGTAGACGGCGAAGAGCGCGGGGGTGAGCTTGATGCCCGCCGCGATGCCGGTGGCGAGGCCCTTGAAGCGGGCGCCGTCGGGGCGGGAGAGGTCCCACAGGACCAGGCAGGCGAGGGCGAGGTTGATCTGGCCGAAGACCAGGGTCTGGAAGACCGGTTCGAGCCAGAGGCCGAGTGCGGTGGCCGCGAGGAGGGTGGGCGCGGCGTGGGCGGTCTCGCGCCGGCCGGCGGCCTTGCAGGAGAGGTGGATCAGCAGGGCGAGGAGGGCCGCGTTGACGAGCACGCAGCCGACTTTGAGCGTGGCGAGCGAGAACCAGGTCGTGGGGATGAACAGCAGGGCGGCAAAGGGCGGGTAGGTGGCCGGAAGGTGCCACTTGGTGACGGTGAAGCCGTAGAGATCACCGCCGGTCGCGGCGGCCTCGCCTTCCGCTCGGTAGACGACTATGTCGGACATCGGGAGCGGCACAACCTGGTACAGCGCCCACAGCCCCGCGAACGAGGCCGCGAGGAGTGCCGCGGCAAGCACCAGCCGCCGGGGTCTGGCGGTGCTCTGCGCCCAGGACCGTCTCCATGGTCCGGTCCCCGTCCCGTCGGCGGCAGACACTCCGTTGACCCCTCCCCGTCGCCCTGACCGCGCTCTTTGCGGCGACGCTAGTGGATCGAGGCCGACGGCCCGTAACGATTTCCGGTCATCCAGGTGTCCAGGAGGGGCCGGCCGGACCGGGCAGCCGGGCCGGACCGGACCGGCCTTCTCGTGACGGACGTCAATCCTCGGCGTACTCCCCCAGTACCGCGACGCTGAAGGCCGCCGTGGCGAAGACCTTGACCGCGCGGAGGGCGTTGCCGATCACATGGTGGTTCTCGTGGGCGTGCTGCGTGCCGCGAGCGGGGTCGGGGCCGAGGGCGCTGGCGCCCTCGACCGGGTGCAGGGAGGTCGGGTGGACGGATGCGGAGTGAATCGCTGCGCTGCTCATACCTCAATGATGGATTTCACTCGATTGCCGCACATCGGTCCATGGGTCCATCCTTCGGGCGCCGGACGTCAGCCTCCAGTGCTACGCCGACCCCTACGGGCCCCACTCGTACCGCCTCCGCGCGTACCGCCACCCGCACCCCGCGGCCCGCGGCCCCCGCCGAATATCCATTGGCGCCCCTAATAGGTGCTGGCTACAATCGCGCGTCTGCCCCGCCTCCCGTCGAGGAGTGCCGCCGACCGGACGGAAACCGGCCGGCCCCGCCGTGCCCGCTCTCCGCGGCACGCGCCCGCCGCAAGTACTTCCACCGGACACTTCCCACCGGAGTCAACGCCGTGCCGCCCTCCCCTGCCCACCCGTCGCCCGACACCGACCCCCTGCAGCGCGAACGCTCCCACCTCGCCGCCTCCCGCTCCGCCCTGCGCGCGATGCGCAAGAACACCGAAGAGCTCAACATCGCCGACGTCACGGCGAACTGGGTCAACGCCGAGGTGCTCCAGGGCGAGATCGACGCCCGTATCAAGGCCCTCGCCGACCTCGCCCACACCCCGCTCTTCTTCGGCCGCCTCGACTATCTCCACGCTCCCGGCATGGGTGGCGGTGAGCGACGGGAGGGCGAGAACTTCTACGTCGGTCGCCGCCATGTCCACGACGCCGACGGCGACCCGATGGTCATCGACTGGCGCGCCCCCGTCTCCCAGCCGTTCTACCGGGCCTCCAAGAAGGACCCGATGGATCTGAAGCTGCGCCGCCGATTCGGCTACACCGGTGGCGAGTTGACGGCCTACGAGGACGAGCACCTGACCGACCCGACAGAGGCGGCCCGCACCAGCCAACTCCTCCAGTCGGAGATCGAGCGGCCGCGCGTCGGCCCCATGCGGGACATCGTCGCCACGATCCAGCCGGAGCAGGACGAGATCGTGCGCGCCGGCATCGGCGGTTCGGTCTGCGTCCAGGGGGCGCCGGGCACCGGCAAGACGGCGGTCGGCCTGCACCGTGTCGCGTATCTGCTGTACGCCCACCGGGAGCGGCTGGCCCGCTCCGGCACCCTCGTCATCGGCCCCAACCGCTCCTTCCTGCACTACATCGAGCAGGTCCTGCCCGCCCTGGGTGAACTGGAGGTCAAGCAGGCCACGGTCGACGACCTGGTGGGGCATGTGGAGGTGCGGGGCGCCGACGAGGCGGCCACGGCGACGGTCAAGGGCGACGCCCGGATGGCGGAGGTGCTGCGGCGGGCCGTCCGCTCGGGCATCACCATGCCGCAGGAGCCGTGCGTGGTGGTCCGCGGCTCCCGTCGCTGGCGCGTACCGGCGTATGAACTCGAAGAGATCGTCCGGGAGTTGAGGGAACGGGAGATCCGTTACGGCGCGGCGCGCGACGCGCTGCCGCAGCGGATCGCGCACGCCGTCCTGGTGCGGATGGAGCAGGCGGGCGAGGCACCGGACGACCGGGTGCAGGACGCGGTGGCCCGTAATGCCGCGGTGAAGGCCACGGTCAAGGCGGCCTGGCCGGCGGTCGATCCGGCCAAGCTGGTGCTGCGGCTGCTGGGCGATGCGGAGTTCCTCGCCGCGCAGGCGGACGGCATTCTGACGCCCGAGGAGCAGAAGGCGATCCTGTGGGCCAAGCCGCCCCGGAGCGTGAAGAGCGCCACGTGGTCGTCCGCGGATGCGGTGCTGGTCGACGAGGCGATGGACCTGGTGGAGCGCACCCACTCACTGGGCCATGTGGTGCTCGACGAGGCGCAGGACCTCTCCCCGATGCAGTACCGGGCGGTGGGCCGCCGCTGCACGACGGGTTCGGCGACGATCCTCGGCGATATTGCGCAGGGTACGACCCCGTGGGCGACCGACACCTGGGAGCAGGCGCTGGCTCACCTGGGCAAGCCGGGTTCGGCCGTCGAGGAGCTGACCCAGGGCTTCCGCGTGCCGCGCGAGGTCATCGCGTATGCGTCCCGGCTGCTGCCGGCCATCGCCCCCGACCTGACGGAGGCCACCTCGATCCGGGAGTCGGCGGGCGACTTCGCGGTCCGCTGCGTCGCGACCAAAGACCTGGACGCGGCCGTCCTCGCGGCCTGCGACGAGGCGCTGACGAAGGAGGGGTCGATCGGCCTGATCGCCTCGGAGGCCCGCATTCCGGTGTTGCGTGCGGCCCTGGAGGCGGCGGGCGTGACCCCTCTGGCGCCCGGCGAGGAGACCTCCGCCGAGTCCCGCCTCACCCTGGTGCCCGCCACTCTGGCCAAGGGCCTGGAGTACGACTACGTGGTGCTGGACGAGCCCGCGGCGATCGTCGACGGCGAGCCGGACGAACGCACCGGGCTGCGCCGGCTGTACGTGGGCCTGACGCGCCCGGTCTCCGGCCTCACGGTCGTCCACGCGGCGGAGCTGCCGGAACGGCTGACGGCGGGAGCGGACCGGAACAGCTGACGGCGGGAGCGGCCGCGCATGGGGGCCAGGGCAGGGGCACCTCGTCCTGTACCTGTGCAGCCGGCTCGGCGATCAGCTGCTGCGGTGAAACCGCACGGCTACATGCAGTTCCCGCCGTGGTAGGCCAAGTTGAGGACCAGGGCTGCCACGGCCAGGCAGAAGAAGACGGCCCAGCCACCGAAGTGGTGGTCACGAGCTCGCAGGTGGGCTCCGAAGGCGCCGAGAAAGTACAGCACGAGGCCCGCGGCGGCGAACGCGCCCAGCCACGGCACCACAACCCCCACCGCCAACCCGATGGCGCCCGCCGCCAGCAGGGTGCCCAACGGGCGCATCCAGGACCGCGGTACACCCATCTTGTCCGCCTGGCTCTTGGGGTAGTCGTGGCCCATGAAGTTCGCGACGGCGGCCAGACCGTTGAGGACCGAGGCAGTGAGGGTGACCGCGAGGTAGGCGACGAACACGCAGGACTCCTGTTCCGTGAGCACGGGGATGGATCGTTCACCTCACGGACGGGGCATGCCCCCAAGAAGTGACACACCCTCGCATGGTGTACGTCACATGGGCCTGCGGGGCCGGGCGTCACCGGCGACCGCCCCAGGCGTCATCAGCGACCGTCCCACCCGCCGCATCGACCGGCAGCACGGGGCCCGGCCGGCAGCACGGGGCCCGGCCGCCGGAAGGGTTTAGACGCCCGCCCCGTCCCCCACCGCGTGGCCCACCGGGCCCCCCGCCCCGCCGTGGGCCCCGCCCTGGGGCCCGTCCACCGCGTCCCGCCACTCCCGTACCGCCGCCGCGTCCACCGGGGCGGACCAGCCGGCCGGGCGTGCCGCGCCGCCGATGTGGAACGCGTCGAGTCCGGCCGCCCGCAGCCGCGGCAGATGTCCGAGGGTGAGCCCGCCGCCCACCAGGATGCGCGGCGCATATCCGGCCTCGCCCGCCGCCGTACGGGCCTGCTCCGCGACCAGCGTCGCCAGCCCCTGCTCGACGCCCTGTGCGGACCCGGCCGTCAGGTACGTGTCGAGCCCGGCGGCCGCGGGCAGCCCGGCCAGCTCCTTGCGCAGCGCGTCCCGGTCGGCGGCCCGGTCGATGGCCCGGTGGAAGGTCCAGCGGCAGCCGTCGATCGCCTCCGCCACGGCCCGTACGGCCTCGAGATCCGGCCGCCCGTCCGGGGTCAGAAAGCCCAGCACGAACTCGTCCGCCCCCTCCGCCCGCAGCGCCGCCGCGTCCGCGCACAGCGCCGCCACATCGCCGGCCGCGAAGCCGTCGGAGGCCCGCAGCATCACCCGCAGCGGGAGGTCGACGGCCGCCCGGACCGCCGCGAAGACGGCCCGCGGCGGGGTGAGCCCGTCGGCCGCCATATCGGTGACCAGTTCCAGGCGGTCGGCTCCACCGGCCTGGGCGGCGATCGCGTCCTCCGGGCCGAGGGCGATCACCTCCAGGAGCGCGCGCTTGCTCATGTGACCCCAATCCGGGCAACGACAGATTTCGACAGGTCTAGTCCAATATCCAGCGTAAAGGCTGCCCGGCCCTGCGAGGACCAATCGCCACCGGACGCGCCCGGAATCCCCCGGCAACCACCCGTACGCCACCGCCCCGCACCCGGCCCTCAACCTGGCCCGAAACCCCTCAATCGTGCAGGTATGGATCACCCCGCACATGGGTAACACGCCTTTCCGGTAAGGATGTTGCGCCCGTGACCTATGAGCGCTGTGACTTATGAGCGTGGCGACCCATGAGCGTTCGTGACCTATGACCGTTGGGAGAGTCGGATGTCCGACCTGGCGAATGTGTCCGCCGAGATCGCTCCGTATCTCGCCCTGGCCGCGAACAGCCTGGGCACCGCCGTGATCACCCAGGCCCAGCAGCGGATCGCCGAAGGCACGGTGGCAGCCGGCGAGGGCTTCTTCCGGCGCCTGCTGCACCGCGACGGCGCCGGCGACCTCGGCGACGGCACCGCCCAGCCGCTCCTCGACACCCGCCGCGCGGACGCCCTCGACGAACGGCTCGCGGGCCTCGGCGAACAGGACCGGCAGCTGCTGTCCGACGCGGTGACGGCCTGGCTGCGCGCCCCCGCCGACCGGCGCGACGCCCCCCACCTGCTGGAACACATCGCCCAGCGCGCGCCGGCCACCAGCACGCAGATCACCCACAACAACCACGCCACCGCGACCGGCCAGGGCTCCATCGCGGCCAACAAGATCGAGGGCACCATCAACGTGGGGGGCGGCAGCGGCACCCAGGACAGCTCATGACCCGCCCGGGGGACACCCAGGACGGCGCCGTCCACAAGCACTCGTTGGCGCAGGGCGACCACTCCATCGCCGCCAATGACATCAAGAACGTGATCATCAAGTGGGTGATGCACCCCAGCGCGCGCTGGGTGCCCCTCCTGGCGGCCTGCACCGGTCTGGTGATCAGCGGGAGCACCTGGCCGGACGGACCCGCGAGCCAGTACACCCTGTGGGGCGTGCTCGCCGCCCTGTCGGTCGGCACGGCCGCCGCCCGCGTGCTCAACCGGAGACCGCGCGGCGCAACCGTGGTCGGCGCCCTCTCCCTCGTCTCCGTCCTGGCAACGGTCGGCGCCTGGCTGGCGTTCCAGAGCGTCCGCACCCACGGCGAGATCGATGTCACCGGACAGGTACGCACCGAGGGCAGCCAGCCGCTGGACGCCGACGCCCACCGCACCCTGGCCCTCCTCCTGGACGCCGACGCCCTGAAGGAACCGCGCAACGCCCTGCGCCTGACGCTGGCCGTCGACGACCACGACCCGTCCGGCCCGACCTGCCTCCCGGACACCCGCGCCACCGTCTCCCTGCTCACCTCCGGTGTCGCGGCCCAGACCAAGAGCCTCCGCCCCGGTGGAACCGTCGATTTCACCCTGGGCGCAGGGACCGGCTCCGTACGGATCGATCTGCGGCTGCGTACCGCGCGCGGCTGCCGGATGGACGTGCGGGCGACGGGCGCCGTGCTGCACGACAGGTGATCCGGAGCCGCCTACGCCGAACGACAAGAACGGGGACCCTCATGACCATCAGGACAGCGCGAACCGGAACCACGCGAGGAACCACGCGAGCCCGCCGCACCGCCCACCGCGCCCCCCTCGTAGCCGCTCTGCTCGCCCTCGCCGCCCTGACGGCCACCGCCTGCGGCGCCGACCAGCCGCCCTCCCTCTTCGCCGACGGCAAGGTCCTGGTCGGCACGAAGAACGACCAGCCGGGCACCGCCGTCGTCCGCAACTACAAGTTCTCCGGCTTCGACACCGCCGTCACCCGCCAGGTCCTCAAGGGCGTCGGCGCCACACCGGACTTCGGGATCGTGCCGTCCGAGGACCGCCGTTCGGTGCTCACCGACAAGACGAAGGACCTGGTCGTGGCGACGTACTCGATCACCGTCGACCGGATGAAGGACCTGGACTTCGCCGGGCCGTACGCAACCACCTACCAGGGCATCATGATCCGCAAGAACGACCACCGGATCAAAAAGCCCGACGACGTCATCGGCAAGCGCGTCTGCACCTGGCCGGGGACCACCTCCGTCACCACCCTGGAGAGCCCGGCGTACGACCGGATCGTGGTCTACGAGCAGCCGGACGCCTCCACCTGCATCAACGACCTCAAGGTCAAGAAGACGGCCGACGCGGTCTCCACCGACCAGATGATCCTCTACGGCTTCACCCAGGAGAACCCGGATCTCAAGGTCGTCCCCGACATCACCTATGGATCCGCCAACCAGTACGGCATCGCCATGGCCAAGGGGCATCGCGAGGACTGCCTGAAGCTGCGCAACGCCCTGCGGGACTACCTGGCCGACAACGCCTGGAGCCAGGATTTCGCGACCGCCCTGCCGTCGATCCCGAAGGCCGACGCCAACTGGGAGACCAACTTCAAGCCGCGGCCGACGACCGTCGACTCGCTCTCCTGCCGCGACCGGCCAAAGACCTGACGGTCTGTCTGTACGACGCTCAGGAGCGGAGCGACGACTCAGACGCAGAGTGACGGCTCAGCCGAAGAGCGACGACTCGGGCGAAGAGCGACAGCTCAGGCGAAGATCGACAGCTCCGCTTCCTCCGCTCCCGCGAGCTCATACCGCGTACCGACCAGCGAACGTCCCGCGTAGAGCCGGATCAGCGTCGGCACATCGCAGGTCAGCCGGGCGGGCGCGCGCCCGTCGGAGGCGACACCGAGTTCCAGCGACCGGCCACTGCTGCGGCCGTCGCCGTCCAGGAGGTCGGCACGCAGCAGCGGCTTGCCGCGCTTCCGCGAAGAGATCACCAGCAGGTCCAGCGCCGCCTCCGCGCCTTCCCCGGCGTACGCCCCGGGCACGCCGAACGCATCCCGTACGTCGCCCGCATGCACCCACTCCCCCAGCGCCACCCCGTCGAGCGGCCCACCGGCCGCGGCGATCGCCGGACCCGCCTCGCTGAACCCGCGCTCCAGCTCGTCCAGCACCCGGGCCAGCGGCCAGTCGGCCCGCTCGGCGACATCCGCGGCATTCGACGCGGGCGAGAACACCCCCGGCTCCAGGCGGCCTTCGATGATCCGGATCAGCGCCGCGCCGCAGTGCGCCAGCACATCCCGTACGGTCCACCCCGGACAGGCCGTACGGAGCGCGAACCACTCCTCGGGCGTGGCCCGGAGCAGCGGCATGAACGCATCCCGCTCGGTCACCAGCAACCGGCCGGGCAGCTCCGCGTCGCGGATGTCTTCGGATGCTTCCGGTATTGCGGACACAGGCCACCCCTTGATCGGTACGGCGACGATACGGCCGCACGGTAACCGCGCCCCGGCCCCGCCCGCAGGGAATTCCCGAACCTGGAGGATCTTGGATTCCCGAGCCCGGAGGATCTTGACCCCCGAGGCACAATGACTGCCATGACCCCCGAGCCCCGTAAGGCGCACCTCACCGCCCCGGAGGAGCTGACCCACCGCTGGGCGGCCACCGTCGCCGAGGCCCGCGGCTCGTACGCCGTCGCCGGTCCCGACCCGGTGCCGTACGCGGACAACCTCCTCGCCCGGTGGGCCGAACCGCAGCGCCGCTATCACACCGTCGCCCATCTGACCGCCGTCCTGCAGCGCATCGACGAACTCGCCGAGCACGCCGACGATCTGCCCGTCGTCCAGTTGGCGGCCTGGTTCCACGACGCGGTCTACCGCCCGGAACGCTCGGAGAACGAGGAGCGCAGCGCCGCCCTCGCCGAGCGCGCCCTGCCCGAACTGGGCATCGGCGCGGCCCGCACGGCCGAGGTGGCCCGCCTGGTACGGCTCACGGTCACCCATGACCCGTCCCCGGACGACCCCGACGGCGAGGTGCTGTGTGACGCCGATCTCGCGGTGCTCGCCGGTTCCCCGGACGACTATGCGGCCTATGCCGCCGCCGTCCGCGAGGAGTACGCCTTCGTCCCCGACCCCGATTTCACCGCGGGCCGCGCCGCCGTACTGCGCCAACTCCTCGGCCTGCCTCGCCTGTTCAGGACCCCGATGGCGTACGACCGCTGGGAGCACACGGCGCGGCAGAACCTCACCACCGAGCTGGACCTGCTGATCGGCTGACCCCGGCTGGCCCGGCTGGCCCGGCCGACCCGGCTGGCCCGGCCGACCCGGCTGGCCCGGCTGGCCCGGCTGGCCCGGCGATTGAGGTCACATTTCACGAACCGGGAATGTCAGGCGTCCTACCGTTGTTAGCACCTGTCATGCCAGCCCGATCCGAACTCGCCGAACCCGCCGACCGCACGGCCCGCACCGCCCGCACCCACCACACCGACCGCGTCCGCATGCCCATCGCCGTCTACGTCCTGGGGCTGTCCGTCTTTGCCCTGGGAACGTCCGAATTCATGCTCTCCGGCATCCTCCAGCCGCTCGCCCGCGATCTGGAGGTCTCCATTCCGCAGGCCGGACTGCTGGTCTCCGCGTTCGCGATCGGCATGGTGGTCGGCGCTCCGGTCCTCGCCGCGGCGACGCTGCGGCTCCCGCGCCGCACGACCCTGATAACCCTGCTCGGCCTGTTCGGCCTGGGCCAGGTGGCCGGCGCGGTGGCACCGACGTACGGCGTGCTGTTTGCGTCGCGGGTGGTGAGCGCGCTGGCCTGCGCCGGTTTCTGGGCGGTCGGCGCGGCCGTGGCCATCTCGCTGGTGCCGGTGACCGCCCGCGCCCGCGCGATGGCCGTGATGGTCGGCGGGCTGAGCATCGCCAACATCGCCGGCGTCCCGGCCGGCGCGCTGCTCGGCCAGCACGCCGGCTGGCGGGCGGCCTTCTGGGCGGTGGCCGGGCTGGCCGCCATCGGCCTGGTTGGGGTGATCGCGGTGGTGCCGCGTACGGCCGTGCCCACCGGCGACGACCGCCCCCAGCTGCGCCGCGAGCTCACGATCTACAAGGACAAGCAGGTCTGGCTGGCGCTGACCGCCACGGCCTTGAACGGCGCGGCCGTCTTCGCCCTCTTCTCGTACCTCTCGCCGCTGCTGACCGACACCGCCGGGCTCGCCGAGAGCTGGGTTCCGACGGTGCTGGCCCTCTTCGGTGTCGGCGCCCTGATCGGTACGTTCATCGGCGGCCGGATCGCCGACGCCCACCTCTTCGGCACCCTGTTCGTCGGCATCTCCGCCTCTACGGTCGTGCTGGCCGTCCTGGCGCTGACGGCACACAACCCGATAGCCGCGGTTGCGCTCTCCCTGATGCTCGGCGTGACGGCCTTCACCACGGCCCCGGCGCTCAATGCCCGGATGTTCAATGTCGCCAACGCCGCGCCGACGCTGGCGGGCGCGACCACCACCGCCGCCTTCAACATCGGCAATACGCTCGGCCCCTGGCTGGGCGGCCTGGTCATCGGCGCCCACTGGGGTTACCCGGCCGTGGCCTGGACCGGCGCGGCGCTGGCCGCCGCGGCCGTCGCCGTGACGGGCATCGCCTTCCGCCTGCACCGGTCGGACGACCACCGCTCCCGGCTCGTTGCCTCCTCGGCCGGCGTGACCACCGCGAAGAGCGCGCCCGCCGAGCGGCGCTAGCGGCACCAGGAACACCAAGGGCGCGAGCGGCGCGGGGGCGGGCTCACCGATCGTGGGCCCCGCCCCCCGAACGCCTACGCCACGGGTTGAGGCTCGCGGGCCTGCTCTGCCATGGGCGCGGGGGCGGATTCGCCCTCCGATATACCGAACCGGGCGTGGAAGCGGCGCAGAGGGCCCGGCGCCCACCAGGTGGCCCGGCCCGTCAGGCGCATGACCGCAGGGACCAACAGGCTGCGCACGATCATCGCGTCCATGAGGACCGCAAGCGCAATACCCAGGCCCAGCATCTTTGTGTTGGCCACCCGGGATGTGCCGATCGCCACCATCACCACCGCGAGGATCAGGGCGGCCGCGGTGATCAGGCCGCCGGTGCGCTGGAGCCCGTACCGCACGGCATGCGGATGGTCGCCCGTGTGGTCGTACTCCTCCTTGATGCGGGAGAGCAGGAACACCCCGTAGTCCATGGAGAGCCCGAAGGCGACGCAGAACATCAGCACGGGGAGCGTGGTCTCGATGTCTCCGGTGCTGGTGAAGTTCAGGACGCCGGAGAGGTGGCCGTCCTGGAATACCCAGACGACCGCGCCGAACATCGCGGTGAGGCTGAGGGCGTTGAGCACCACCGCCTGGAGGGGTATGAGCACGCTTCCGGTGAGCAGAAAGACCAGCAGCAGCGTCACCACGGCGATGATGCCCGCGGCCCAGGGCAGCCGGTCGCCGATGGCGTCTTTGGAGTCGACCAGAACGGCCGCCGTGCCGGTGACAGAGGTACGGAACGGGGCGTCGGCGGCGCGCACTTCATGGACCGCGCGCTGGGCGTCCTGGCCGACCGCCTCGCCCTTCGGGAGCACCGTGAAATAGGCCGCGTCGCCCTTCACCAGCGGCCCTTCGACCCGGGCCACTCCGGGCAGGCCATCGATCCGCTTGCGGTAGTCGGCGTACTGGGAGTGGGTCGCCCGGCCCTCGGCGAGCACCTCGAGGCCGCCGCCGGGGCTGCCGGGGAAGCCGTCGCGGAGGTGCTGCTGGACGATACGGGACTCGGCGGTCGTGGGCAGCTGGCGATCGTCGGCGGTGCCGAACTTGACGCCGAGGAAGGGGAGTCCGAGGAGGACGAGACCGACGGTGGTGGCGAGGGCGAAGACCGGGGCGCGCCGCATCACCAGGGAGGCGGCGCGGGCCCAGCCACGGCCCGGTTCGGTACGGGGTGCGCCGCGGCGCATGAGTCGTCGCAGGTCCAGGGCGTTGACCCGGTGACCGAGGAGGACGAGCGCGGCCGGGAGCAGGATCAGCGCGGCGCCCGCGGCGAGCAGCACCACGGCGATGCCGGCATAGGCGAAGGAGCGCAGGAAGTACTGCGGGAACACCAGCATCGCGGCCAGCGAGACCGCGACGGTCAGCGCGGAGAAGAGAACGGTGCGTCCGGCGGTGCGCAGAGTCGTCCCGACCGCCTGGAGTGGCTCGGCGCCCGCGGTCAGTTCCTCGCGGAACCGGCGGACGATGAACAGGGCGTAGTCGATGGCGAGGCCGAGGCCCAGGGCGGTCGTGAGATTCATGGCGAAGACCGATACGTCCGTGACCTCGGTGAGGCCGCGCAGGACCGCGTTCGTACCGAGAATGGCGACGATGCCGATGCCGAGCGGCAGCAGGGCGGCAACCGCGCTGCCGAAGACCATGACGAGCAGCACGAGCGTGATCGGCAGGGCGATCATCTCCGCCCGGACCAGGTCCTCCCCGATGGTCGTCTGGATCTCGTGCCGCACGGCGACCGGGCCGCCCACGGAGACCCGGACCGGGCCGTGCGCTCCGCGGAGCGTGGGTGCGATGCGGTCGAGGGTCTCGCCCGCGGCCTTGTCGTCACCGGTGACCCGGGCCGCGATCAGGGCCTCGTGTCCGTCCTTTGCGCGCAGCTGCGGGGAAGGCGTCCGCCAGTACGACCCGACGCCTGTCACCCCCCGCTCGTCCGCGAGGCGGGCCGTCAGCCGCTTGGCCTGGGCGGCGATCGCTGGATCGTCCACGGACGCCCGTCCGCTGTCCACGAGGAGCAGCAGGTTCGGCTGCGAGCCGGGGAACTCCCGCTCCAATGCCTTGGTCGCATACGTGGACTGCGCGGCCGGGTCCTCCCAGCCGCCGGCGCCCATACGGTCGGCGACCCCGCTGCCGACGAACACGGCCAGCGCGGTCAGCACCAGCGCCACCAGCAGCGACAGGCGGGGCCGCGCGGTCACGAAACGGGTCCAGCCCCCCACCCTCGGGCCGTCCGGCGGGCTGTTGACTTCGGACATGACGCGGTGTCCCCTTCACCGTGACCCTTGCGTCCGGGCAGGCAGCATGGGTCGCCCATTGCCATAGACTGGCAAACACGAGCGGTCGCTCGCGTTTTTCAAGAATGCGAGCGATGTCTCGTGTTTGTCAATCGCGATCGGAGAGTTGAGGAAAACCGTGGTCGACAAGCAGCAGGCCGAGGACGGACTGCCCCGCGGCCGGGCAGCGGCCGGACCGGCGCCGACCACCCCGTCCGAAGGCGGACAGGACGAGAAACCGCGCCGGCGTCAGGCCCGCGGCGAACGCCGCATCGCCCAGCTGCTCGAAGCCGCGGCGGCCGTGTTCTGCAAGAGCGGGTACACCGCGGCCTCCACGAACGCCATCGCCCGCGAGGCGGGCGTCTCACCCGGCACGCTGTACCAGTTCTTCCCGAACAAGGAGGCCATCGCCATCGAGCTGGGCGACCGGCTCATCCACCAGATGCGCGATACGTACGGCGAGGCGCTCGCCCCCGGCGACACGGACATCCCGCTGCGTGAGCGGCTGGACGGCATCGTGGACCGTTTCGTCGACTTCAACTGCCGGCACCCGGTCTTCTTCGCGCTGATGCACGGCCCGGACGTCCCGGGCCGGATGGCCGAGGAGCACGACGCGCTGCACACGGCCCTGCTGGAGCGCATCCGGGATCTGATCGCCCTCTATCGGCCCGACGCGCCCCAGGCCGACATCGCACGTACCGCGGAGATGAGCTTCGGCCTGTTCAAGGCGGGCCTGGAACTCATCCTGGCGCATGAGGGCGCCGAACGTGACGCGTACGTCACGGAGTTGAAGCACGCCATGTTCCGCTATCTGGACCCGATGGTCGGCGAGGCCCTCCGCACCCCCGCGCGGCCGTAACTTTCGTACCGCGGCCGCCTGCGGACCGGTGGCGCCTCACGCCCCGCCGTCGAACGTCCACCGGGTCTGGGTGTAGGTCTCCCCGCGCCCGAAGCCGAACGCCGTCACCGGCTCGACCCGGAAGACCAGTGCCCGGTGTCCCTCCTGGAGGAAGGCGCCGTCACCCACCTCGAAGCGCCAGTCGTCGCCGTACTTCTCGACGAAGAGATCGGCCAGGCCACGGAGCGTCGTCTCGTCCTCGACACGCTCCGCCGTGCCCTCGACGACCACGTCCAGGCCCGCATGCAGGTCATTGCCCCCGGCCGTCGACGTCGTCAGCACACAGCGCGGATCGGCCGCGAGATTTTTGGCCTTGCGCTCCTCGGCCCCGGTGCAGAAATGGAGCGCGCCGTCCGCCCACACCGCCAGCAGCGGGGTGACATGCGGGCGGCCATCGGGCCGGACGGTACTGAGCCAGAAGATCTCCGCTTCGGTCATGCCGCCGACCGCCGCGGGCCAGGCCGTGGCCGTGGCGCCCGCGCTGCTGTAGTCCGGGTGAAGCTCGGTGACCGGCTCCTTGGCTGCCATCGCTGACCCCTTTCCCTGCGGTGCGCCTACCCGTACAGCGCCCCCTCAGGCCCATCGTCGGGCCGCCCGCGGCACACGGCCGGTCCGACACACCTGCCGGTCCGACACACCCGCCGGTCCGACACACCGCCGGTCCGATCCACCTGGCTAGAGCCCCTCCCCCACCCCCGGCGCCGCCCGGTGCTTGGGCCGCCGCAGCCCCGCCGCCGTGAGCCGCCGCAGCAGCTCCTTGCAGCCGACCGCCACCGCCCCCGCCCGCACCGCGTCGGCATAGCGCTCCGCGGGCAGGTCGTAGTGGTCCCGCTCGAACGCCCGCCGCGGCGCGCCTATCCCGGCCGCAAAGGCATGCAGTTCGTCGTACGAGGTGTCGCTGACCAGGTGCGACCACATCCGGCCGTGCCCCGGCCACGTGGGCGGGTCTATATAGATCGCCACCTCAGCCCATCACCTCATCTCTCCAGGGGAGCGCAGGCTGCCGACGCGCGCCACCGCGACCGCCGTCTTGGGGCAGACCCAGTGCGGATCGGGCCCCAACTCCGGCTCGACATCGAGCGCGTGCGGGTCACCGGATGTGGTGCACACCGGACACAGCGGCCAGCGGCCGTACCGCTCGAGCAGCGCGTCCTGCACATCCTGAGCTATCAGTCCCGCGACGAATTCCGCGCCCTCAGGCCACTGCTCCACCCACCATCGGCGGTGGACGACCGCGTCCTCGACGAGCGAGACGATGTCGGCGTCGGCGACGTCGTCAGCCACCAGGTCGGCGAGCACCAGCGCCCGCGCGGCATGCAATGCCTGTTCCAGCTCCATGCCGTCCATTGTCGCGCGGACGGCCGGTCCGGACCCGCTCGCTGTCCACAGGCGGAGCGCACCGCGCGACTTTTCCACAACCTCGGCACGGCGAGTGTTGACGCGGTCCGCCGATGAAATTACTTTTCACACGTGAGCAGCAGCGTGAAGGAAACTTTCAAGGCCGCGGCCAAGGAAGCCGCGAAGGAACCGGCCGTCGCACCCCGACCGGCCCCGACCCCACCCGTCCCCGCGGTCCTGGCCGCCAAGGTCCGCTCGCTCAGCCCGACGATGACCCGCTCCATGCAGCGGGTCGCGGAAGCCGTCGCGGGCGACCCCGCCGGCTGCGCCGCCCTGACCGTCACCGGCCTCGCGGAGCGCACCGGCACCAGCGAGGCCACCGTCGTCCGCACCTCCCGCCTTCTCGGCTACCCCGGCTACCGCGATCTGCGGCTGGCCCTGGCCGCGCTCGCCGCGCAGCAGGAGGCCGGCGGCGCGCCCGCCGTGACCGCGGACATAGCGGTCGATGATTCCCTCACGGACGTCGTCGCCAAGCTCGCGCAGGAAGAGCAGCAGTGCCTTGCCGACACCGCCGCCGGGCTGGAGGTCAGCCAGCTCGAAGCGGCCGTCGCGGCGCTGTGCGGTGCCCGCCGCATCGATGTGTACGGCATCGGTGCGTCCAATCTCGTCGGCCAGGACCTCGCGCAGAAGCTGCTGCGTATCGGCCTGATCGCGCATGCGCACTCCGATCCGCATCTCGCGGTGACCAATGCCGTACAGCTGCGCACCGGCGACGTCGCCATCGCGATCACCCACTCCGGCCGGACCACCGACGTCATAGAGCCACTGCGGGTGGCCTTCGACAACGGCGCGACCACGATCGCGATCACCGGCCGCCCGGACAGCGAGGTGGCCGCGTACGCCGACCACATCCTGACCACCTCCACGGCCCGCGAGAGCGAGCTGCGGCCGGCCGCGATGTCGTCCCGGACGAGCCAACTCCTCGTCGTGGACTGCCTGTTCATAGGCGTCGCCCAGCGCACCTACGAAACCGCCGCCCCCGCCCTCTCCGCCTCCTACGAGGCCCTCGCCCACCGCCACCAGCCCTGACCGCTCCTCCCGCTGGGCATCCGAGCCGACCCCGGAAAGAGCCGCACGCCATGACCTCCACCGCCGACTACGCGCACCTCCGCGCCCAACTGGACACCCTCACCACGGAGGCCTACCGCCCCGACCTCGCCGACATCGACCACCGCTCCACCCTGGAGATCGCCCGCACGATGAACGCCGAGGACGCCACCGTCCCCGCCGCCGTCGCGGCCCGGCTCCCCCAGATCGCCGCCGCCATCGACGCCACCGCCGAGCGGATGGCGGGCGGCGGCCGCCTGATCTACGCGGGCGCCGGCACGGCGGGCCGCCTCGGCGTGCTGGACGCCAGCGAGTGCCCGCCGACCTTCCACACCGACCCCACGCAGGTCCGCGGGCTGATCGCGGGCGGCCCGTCCGCCATGGTCACCTCCGTCGAGGGTGCCGAGGACAGCAGGGAACTCGCCGCCGAGGACCTGACCGCGCTCGCCCTGACCGGCCAGGACACCGTCGTCGGCATCTCCGCCTCCGGCCGCACCCCGTACGCCATAGGCGCCGTCGAGCACGCCCGCGCGCTCGGCGCCCTCACCATCGGCCTGTCATGCAACGCCGGCTCCGCGCTGGCCGCGGCCGCCGAGCACGGCATCGAGGTCGTCGTGGGTCCCGAGCTGCTGACCGGCTCCACCCGGCTCAAGGCCGGCACGGCCCAGAAGCTCGTGCTCAACATGCTCTCGACCATCACCATGATCCGTCTGGGCAAGACCTACGGAAACCTGATGGTCGACGTCCGCGCCTCCAACGACAAGCTACGGGCCCGCTCGCGCCGCATCGTCGCGCTGGCCACCGGCGCGTCCGATCCGGAGATCGAGGCCGCGCTCGCCGCAACGGACGGCGAGGTCAAGAACGCCATCCTCACCATCCTCGGCAAGGTCGACGGCCCCACCGCGGCCCGCCTGCTCGACGCGTCCCACGGCCACCTCCGGGCCGCCCTCGAGTCCGCCGCCACACACTGACCGCACAGCAAGGCACCCCACATGCCCGAAGACACGAACCGAGACACCGGCCGAGACGCCGACCAAAACACCGACCGAGACACCGGCCGAGACACCGGCCAGGACAAGAAGCAGGACAAGAAGCAGGACGCCCACCGCGCCCTTGCCGCCGCGCTCCTCCCCCTCGTCGGCGGCGCCGGGAACCTCACCTCCATCGCCCACTGCATGACCCGCCTCCGCCTCGGCATCCGGGACCGCTCGCTGGTCCAGGCCGCCGCCCTCCAGGCCGTGCCGGGCGTCATGGGCGTGGTCGAGGACGACACGTACCAGATCGTGCTGGGCCCCGGAACGGTCGCCCGGGTCACCCCGGAGTTCGAGCGCCTCGTCGAGGAGACCCGCACGGCCGACGCCCCGGCCCCGGCCCCCGCCCCCGCCCCCGTAAGCACCTCCGCTCCCGCCCCCGCTCCCGCCCCCGCTCCCGCCCCCGCGACCACGGCCGCCGGCCTCGCCGCCCAGGGCGCCGCCCTCAAAGCCGGACGGAAGGCCAAGAACGCCACCCCCGCCAAGCTCTTCCTCCGCCGGATCGCCAATATCTTCGTCCCGCTGATCCCGGCCCTGATCGGCTGCGGCATCGTCGCGGGCATCAACGGCCTGCTGGCCAACCTCGGCTGGCTGCCCTCGGTCGTCCCGGCGCTGGCCGCCATCGCCTCCGGCTTCATGTCGCTGATCGCCGTATTCGTCGGCTACAACACCGCCAAGGAATTCGGCGGCACCCCGATCCTCGGCGGCGCGGTCGCCGCCGTCATCGTCTTCCCGGGCATCGCCACCATCACCGCCTTCGGCCAGAAGCTCGCCCCCGGCCAGGGCGGCGTCCTCGGCGCACTGGCCGCCGCCCTCCTCGCCGTCCAGGTGGAAAAACGCTGCCGCAAACTGGTCCCCCCGGCACTGGACGTCCTCCTCACGCCCACCCTGACGGTCCTGGTCACCGGCCTGGTCACCGTCTTCGGCCTGATGTACGTCGCCGGAGAGGTCTCCACCGCCATCGGCACCTTCGCCGACTCGCTGCTCGCCCACGGCGGCGCGATCGCCGGCTTCCTCCTGGGCGGCCTGTTCCTCCCCCTGGTCATGCTGGGCCTCCATCAGGCCCTCATCCCCATCCACACCACCCTCATCGAGCAGCAGGGCTACACCGTCCTGCTCCCCATCCTCGCCATGGCCGGCGCGGGCCAGGTCGGTGCCGCGATCGCCGTCTACCTCCGCCTCCCCCGCAACGGCTCGATCCGTACGACCATCAAGTCCGCCCTCCCCGCAGGCTTCCTGGGCGTCGGCGAACCCCTCATCTACGGCGTCTCCCTCCCCCTCGGCCGCCCCTTCATCACCGCCTGCATCGGCGGCGCCTTCGGCGGTGGCTTCATCGGCCTCGTCAACCAGCTCGGCAACACCGTCGGCTCCACCGCCATCGGCCCCTCCGGCTGGGCCCTGTTCCCCCTGGTCAAGGGCAACCACGGCATCGGCCTCACCGTCGCCGTCTACGCCCTGGGCCTGGCCGTCGGCTATCTCGTCGGCTTCCTCGCCACCTACTTCTTCGGCTTCAGCAAGCAGATGCTCACCGACCTGAACGCCGCCCCGGAAGCCCCGGAAGCCTCGGAAGCCCCCGCCACCCCGCCCGACGCCCCGCCCGACGCCACGCACACCGGCCCGTCCACCGCCACGCCCACCGCCACGCCCACCGGGCCGTCCGCCGGGCCGGACACCCCCACCCCCGACGACTCGTCCTCGGGAGAGGAGCCGGTACCCGTCTGACGCCCCGTCCGATACGGCGCCCACGCGTCCCGTACGGCGCCGGTCACCGGCCGGCACCGTACCCACGCCCCTCACGGCAGCCTGCTCGCCTGATTCGCCTCGGCCACCTTGGCGCGCAGTTCGTCCCACGGCCCGGCGGGACGCAACGCACCGGGCGGGCAGTCCCACTCCCGCCCGCCCCCAGGAGGCCGCAGCTGCACATACGGCCCCTCCTGGCCCATCACCTTGCCGATCCGCCCGTCCCGCCCGTCCACGGCGTAACGGCCGCCCACCACCCTCACGGCCGTCGCTCGGCCAGCACGTCGACGAGCCGGCGGGCGGTGTCGAGGTTGCACCGCCCCAGCTCGATGAGCGGCCTGATCGCACGGCTCAGCTCCGACACCGGATCGACCCCCAGCGACGGCAGGTTGACGCCCACCGCCCGCAGCGCGCGGTCCAGTTCCGCGACGACCTCCTCGGCGCCCCGCGACTCGTTCCCCGCGGCCCCCGCGGCCCCCGCGCTCTCCACTCCCACCATCTCTCACCCTTCACGCTGGGTTTCCCATTACCCACCCAGCGTGGCGAATGCCGGTCTAGCCTGGCCAGAGGCGCAGATCCCACATCCGAACGTGTAAGACAGGGAGTTGCTGCGATGCCCGGACCCAAGAAACTCGACCCGTCCTCCTCCCCCCGCGCCATGCTCGGCGCCGAACTGCGCCACCAGCGCGACAAGGCCGGACTGACCCAGGACGAGCTGGGCGCCTTCCTCTTCGCCAGCGGATCACTCATCGGCCAGCTGGAGGCCGGTACGCGGCGGATGATGCCGGAGTACGCCGAGAAGTTCGACGAAATCCTCAAGACGGACGGCTACTTCGCCCGCAACTGCGAGGCCGCGACGAAGTCCAAGTACCCGGACCACTTCGCCGAGGCGGCGGAGGCGGAAGCGATCGCGGCCACCATCAAGGAGTACGCGCCGCAGCTCATCCCCGGCCTGCTCCAGACGAGGGCGTATGCGCGGGCGGTGTTCCGCGCGTACCAGCCGACGGCGACGGAGGACGTCATCGACGAGCTGGTGGAGGCACGACTGGAACGCGGACGCCTCCTCGACGATCCCACAACCCCGTTTGTGTGGGCGGTCCTTGACGAGGCCACGCTGCGCCGCGAGGTCGGCGGCCCCGCGGTGATGGCGGAGGCCCTGCGCCATATCGCGGACCTGGCCCGCCGCCACCGGATCATCGTGCAGGTGATCCCGTTCTCGGCGGGGGCGCACCCGGCGATGGAAGGCGCCCTCAAGCTCATGTCCTTCGAGGACGCGCCCCAGCTCGTCTATCTCGAAGGGCTGGAAACAGGCCAGCTGGAGGACGACCCGGCCACGGTCGCCCGCCACCGACGGACCTACGAGCTGCTCACGGCCAACGCGCTCTCGCCTCAAGAATCCCTGGCATTGTTCGAATCAATGGCAGAGGATTACGAACATGGAGAGCATCGGACATGAGTACGACCTGACCAGTGCCACCTGGACCAAGTCCACCTACAGCGGCGGCGACGGGGGCGACTGCCTGGAGGTCGCCCGCGACTTCCCCGGCGCCGCCCGCTGGCGCAAGTCCAGCTACAGCGGCGGCAGCGGCGGCAACTGCCTCGAAGTCCGCGACGACCTGACCGGCATCGTGCCCGTCCGCGACTCCAAGGACCCGCACGGCCCGGCGCTCGCGTTCCGAATACCGGCCTGGTCGGCATTCGTCGCCGACATCAAATCGGGCGCCCTGCACCGCGCCTGATTTACCCGCTCGGAGGGCCGGGGCTCAAGTCCCGTCCTCCGAGCCCTCTTTCCAAGGAATGGGCGGAAGAAAACTACCCACCCACCCTCCCAACCCCCGCGCGCACCAGCGCACATGACTTTCCGTGATCGGCTTGCGACGACGCGTCGCGTCGGTCTAGCGTGCGTCACAACAGCACCCACACATGCGACGACCCCGACAGGTGGTAGCACACCTGCCAGGGCCTAACCATCAAGATCGAAAAGAGCGATCTCATGGCTTCGGCAGACTCTAGCGCTGCGCTGCCCGCGCACGCATCCCAGGCCCCCCACCCCGCCGCAAAACCCGGCTACGGAAAACGGGGCGCCCCCGATCAACAACCCCAGCACCCCACCGACTTCGCCCACCTCCCCCGGCGCGAGGCCTCCATCGCGGCCTACCTCGACCGCCTCCCGGACGGCGCGGACATCTCCGTAAAGACGCTGGCCAAGGTGTTACCGGACTACGGCCAGTGCGCCCTCCGCACGGCCCTCCGCCGCCTCTCCGAGGCCGGCCACCTCCGCCGCATCACCGAGACCCTCCCGAGTGACGACGGCAGCGTGCGCTGGGTGACACGTACCTACTTCTCCCGCACGCCCCGCGACGACGCCTGGTGGACGTCCTTCCACACCGGAAACGTCCCCACCCCCGACCCGGCCCCACCACCGCCTCCCCCATCGCCCCAACGCCGCTCCCACTCCCACTCCCACTCCCGCACCCGGGCGTACGACCTCCTCGCCGCCCTCGGCCGCGCCGAACCCCGCCTGACCCTCTCGGCCGCCGACTGCGCCTCCCTCGAACCCCTCGCCGAGGAATGGCTGGCCCGCGGCGCCACCCCGGACCACTTCCTCCGCGCCCTGACCGCGGGGCTCCCCCCGGAGGGCGTCCACCACCCGGGCCGCTTCACCCGCAGCCGCCTACTCACCAAGCTGCCGCCACCCGCACCGGAGGCGGCCCCGGCCGCGCGCCCACCCCTCCGCATCATGGAATGCACCGTCTGCCGCGCCCCCGGCCGGCCCGAGGCCCTCCCCGGCGGCATCTGCGGAACCTGCCGCGGCGAGCCCCTACGCCACCCCTCCCCACTCGACCCGAGCCCCACCGACATCCACACCCGCGTCCAGCACCTACGCGACTTGAGCGCCGTCTAGGTGTACCCGGTCATGAGGTGGGTTGCAGTTGGCTGATCGGCGGCCGGCCTCCGAGGGCTGAGTGGCGTCGTTCGTTGTTGTAGTGCTCGAGCCAGGGGTTGAGCGCACCCCACCTTTCCGCCTCACGCAACGTGAGGGTCAGGTCGGATCCGTGAATCTCGCCCTACCCCAACGATGCGACCAACGTGGTGACCGGGTACAGCGCGAGGCGGCCCACGCCTACGGACCGATCCACCCTGGTCAGCAGCGGCGGCACGCGCCAGGAGCCGACCGCGGGAACGATCATGAGCCATTCACCGGGCTCGTTCCGTACACCTCATAGATCCGTATGCCTCGCAGATCCGCATACCTCACAGATCCGAGTGCCGCACAGATCCGAGTGCCGCACAGATCCGTATGCCCCGCAGATCCGTCCTGGCGAATTCGACGAATTCCAGGAGGTCCCCGATGTCTTCCCTCGTCGCCGAGGCTTCACTGAGGGGAGCTGCCGCCCTCTGCGCCCTCCTCAGCGCCGTCGTCCATCTCCTTCTCGTCCCCGAACATCTCCAGGAAGTGACCTACATAGGAGTCCTGTTCCTTGTCGGCAGCATTGCGCTGCTCCTCGCCGCCGCAGGTCTCGCGCGACGGAACCCCGTACCGGCATGGGTGCTGGGGACGCTGATCAACGCCGGCATGATTCTCGGCTTCGCGCTGTCCCGTACCGTCGGGCTGCCGGACTACCAGGAACAAGGCTGGGACCCTCCCTACGGGATCCTGTCCGTCGTCTCCGAAGTCGCGTTCATCGCCGCCTTTGCCGCCTGGTACGGCGTGGTGAGGACGCGCCCTTCGCCGACTGCGACCACCCGCCCGGTCACGTCCGTGCGCGTTCCGTAACCGGATCCTCCGGTACGGGCGACCGGGGGAGAATGGCATCGTGGTCTTCCGTAGCCGCCAGGCAATCCCCTGGCCGGGGCGGACCGTATACAAGGGTATGCAGAGGTTGCAGCTCCCGGTCGGACGCATCCCGGACGAGGCGCTGCTGGCTGGTCTGGCCACGGGCGACCCCGAGCTCGCCGTCACGTTCGTACGGCGTTTCCAGCACACGGTCTTCGGCGTGGCCATCGCGGTCACCCGCGACCCGCAGCTCGCCGAGGACATCTCCCAGCAGACCTTCGAGCGTGCGTGGCGGCACGCGCAGATCTACGACTCCCGCCGTGGATCGGTAACGACCTGGCTGACGACCATCGCGCACAACCTCGCCATCGACGCCGTCCGTGCGCGTCGGCCCGAGCCGGTCGCTCCCGAGGACCTCGACGCGCTCCTGGACGTGGTCACCGAGACCCCGGAGCAGCGGGCGCTCGCCGACGAGGCGTCGTCCGCCCTGCGGGCCGCGGTGGCGCGCCTGCCGCGCGAACAAGGCCGCGCTTTGGCAATGGCGGGCATCTACGGGATGACGGCCCAGCAGATCGCCGACTGGGAACACATCCCCCTGGGCACCGCCAAAACGCGCATCAGAACCGCAATGGCAAAGCTGCGCACCACTCTCACTCCACCGAACCCCACCCCTCCACCTCCCACTCCTCCCCCTCCCGCGTCTCCAAAGCGAGGCGGCCATGCCTGAGAACCTGAACCCGAACCTGAGCTGCGACCAGCTGCACGAGACTGGTGCCGAGCTGGCACTGGGCGTGCTCTCGGGCCGGGAGCGGGCCGAGGCGACCGCCCATCTGGACCGCTGCGCGGACTGCCGGGAGTACATCGAGCAGCTTGCCCTCGTCGGCGACGGCCTGCTCGGCCTGCTGCCCGGCAGCGAACCGCCGGCGGGCTTCGAAACCCGGGTGGCGCGCCGGCTGAGCCAGGCCACCGCGGCACGCGACGGACGCGTGCCCGCCAGCAGCACCGGACTCCGACGCCCGGGCTTCCGCAGAGCCGCACGACTACGCATCGCATCCGCCGCGGCCGTACTCGCACTCGGCTTCGGGTTCGGCGGCTGGGCCCTCGGCACAACCATCGAAAACATGGCGTCCGGCCCCGAACGTCCCGTCCAGACCGGCTCGGAAATGCTGCAGGCGAACCTGACCGGAGCCGGTGCGCAGCATGGCCAACCGGCCGGTGAAATCTACGCCCACCCCGGCTCCCCGTCCTTGGTCTTCATGACCGTCGACCTCGACGACGCCGGCATTCCGTACACCGGCAAGGTCACCTGCCTGCTGGAGCGCACCGACGGCACCACCGTCCGACTCGGCACCTTCACCCTGCACGACGGCTACGGCTACTGGGGCGCCCAGGCCTCCGTGGACCTCTCCACAATCACCGGCGCCCGCCTGACCACGGCCGACGGCCGCATCCTGGCCACCGCACATTTCGGCGGGCGGTGAGCACTCCCTTTGTCCGCTCAGCCGCTGACCGGCACTTGCACTTCGTCCCGGATCTTGCTCGCCGTATCGGCAAGTGCCTGAAGGTCGACCGCCTTCGGATCCTTGGCCGGATCGGCGGCGTCGACCTGGGCGACGCTGGCGGTCGTACTGGACGTCCCCCAGACACAGAATGGGAAGGTGATTTTCTGCCCCGCCTGGTTCTTCATGTCAACCCCGCAGGTCAGGGGTTTCCCGCCACCGCTGGGCGTGAACTTCTTCTCAGGAACACCGACTTCGGAACCTGGGGCATCCGACATTCCCCCAATCATGTTCTCAACGCCCGCGTCGGCGTCATCGATGGTGCCGTACATCCCCATCACCACCAGCGACTTGGTACCCGACGTGTACTGACCACCCACCGTACGCAGGCCATGGGCATTCGCTCCATCATGTGGCACCTGAGAATCCGCCTGCTGGGATATGTCCTTGGCGAGCGCGTACTCCCCACCAACAAGCGACTTCGGCACCGTAATCTTGTACTTCGGCCCGGCAGATGGCTTACCCGTACCCCCACCGCCACCACCCGCAGAAACCGCGACCGAGGCCACCCTCCCAATCACCAACACCCCAACAATCGCGCCGATAATCCCCCACACCTTCCCGGCATTACGCTTCGGCGGAGGCGGCGGCACCATCCCAGTCCCGCCATACCCATACACCCCCTGCTGCGGCACCCCGTAGGGACCCGGCTGCCCATACGCCCCCGGCGGCACTTGCCCTCCGGACCCCTGCGGCCCACCCACCGGCGCGCCGTACCCTGGCGCGTTCCCGAAGCCAGATTGCGGCTGCCACGGTGTGCTCATTTAAGTCCCTCATTCATCTTTTGTGATTCCATGGATTTCTCGCCCACAGAACTCACCGCCTCCAACTCCGGGAATTCTATGCCACCACCGTCGTTCTACCGGCACGAAATTCATCACGCCGCCCAATCGGGAATTTTCAAGTGTATGCAACTTTGAGAGTTACGTAGGCAGCATGCCCACATAACTCTCCCTGAAGTCTTGACCCACTTCCCGAATCTCCGGGTCATTACTCGAACAGGCCCGGTCGACCAGTTTGGAGAGAGTTTCCCATGCCCCTACGTAAGCCAGCATGTCGGCGAGCCTCAGATAGTCGTCGGAGTCTGCTTCAGCCAGAAGATCCAGGACGATTTCATTCAATTTTCCCAGGATGCCGTCATTGCGAGCGGCCCTAATTACCTCCCGCGCGTCAGCAGCCCATCCTTGGGAAAGGGAATATTCGACCAGTTCTTCGAGCAGCTTGAGTACGTCACCTGGAAACAGTCGCAAAAATGTCATGGCAGCGGATCGGTCCCACGAGGAACTTCCCCTCAAGGCACTGGTCAACATCTCGATTCGCGATGACGACTGGTAGACCTCCGCGCGGCATCGCGCCACTTCTCGCTCGGCGGCCAACAACTCTTCCCACTTACTCATCTCAAATTCCCTTAATCTCGCTAATTGAGCTTTGTGCCTATGTTCTCCCAGTTCATTCCCTTGATTAGTCCTTGATACTCGTCGAACGACATTCGCCGCGTTGGATAGATGGTGTGGTGGCCGAGTGCCCGTGGCCCACCGACGCCTCTGCCGTCGGCGATAACGCCAAGCCCTTCAGGGAGAGGGCCATTAGGGCTACGCACCTGCCCCTTCAGCCCGATTCGCCCTGCATTCTCCACCGTGTCGAATGACGAGAGCCCTTGCACGTCTAGGTCCCTCAGATTGCTAGCCGTTGGGGGATTCACGAAGCCCTCGGCATCTACATCTATGTCTTTCCCAGGGCGCACTCGTGGCCCGCCAACCGTGTGAAGACTACATGGAGTCAGGCCGAGCGGATCGACCCATGCGTGAGGGTTGGACACGTAAGACGTGGGATTTGGACCAGGGTTTAGCCCCAAAGGGTCCGGTGATAGGTACTGTGCCGCGTCCGGAGAATAGTGTCGGTGGTAGTTGTAATGGAGTTCAGCTTCACGATCGAAGTATTGTCCCGGGAACCGGAGAGGCGTGTACGCCGAGGCGTCAGAGTTCCAGGAAGTGGTACCCCAAAGTGTTGTCCGCGCAGACCACGCAATATCGCCAGACTCGACAACTAGTTCACTGGGCGTGCCGATCAGATCAGTGATGATAGCGAAGAATCGTTGGTCGATGATTTGTTGGGGTGCTTCAGAAGGTACAGACGTGACTACCTTACGTTCAGCCTGGGCGAGGGGAGCTAGGCCTTTGTGATCCCAAGTGAGAACGATGGCTTGGTCTGTCCCAGCCGCGCGCGCCACCTGCTCCGTGAGTGTGGAGCCATCCCAAGTGAAGTCGATCTGCTCAGCGACTGTAGCGGCATCAGGCGTCAAGGACTGTTTGGCTGTTCGGCGGCCAAGGGGGTCGTAGAGGTAGCGCCAGGTGGTGCCGTCGGGTGTGACGACGGAAGTCATGCGGTCTTCTGCATCCCAGGTGTAGTGCCAGGTGTCGGGTCTCTGGGAGAGGCGGGTTTTTTGGCGGAGGGTGACGCGGCCGAGAGAGTCGTGTTCGTAGCGGATGCGGCCAGCGCGGGTGATGCGGGTGCCCTCGTATGACCTTTCCCCTCGTGCTGAGGGGCTAGCGTGGCGACCGGGCCAGGTGGCGTGGGTTTGGTTGCCGGCTTCGTCGTAGGCGTAGGTCTCAGCCCAGTCGGTGGCACGGACAGCGGTGACGCGGCCAGCGCGGTCGAGGTCGAAGGTGTGGCGGCCGGTGTGGGAGTCGTTGACGGCGGTGAGGTTGCCGTCGGGACGGTAGGTGTATCCGCGGTGGACGAGCCGTTGTGCTTCGGAGGCGGCGTCTGCTGCTGGGGCGGCCCCGGTGGGGGACTGGCGCGCGCTGGTGGCTGCTGTGTTGAGGAATTGGGCTGTTGGGGTGGCCGTCAACGACTGAGCTACGAGGCGGCCGGTGGGGTCCCAGGTGTGGGTGAGGTTGAGGTTGTCGCCGATGGTGCGGGTGAGTTCTTGGCCGGCGGCGTCGTGGTCGAAGGCGAGGGCGTGGCCAGAGATGTCCATGGCCGTGCGGTTGCCGGCGGCGTCGTAGGTGTAGGTCGTGGTGTGGCCTGCAGGCGTGATGCGGGAGGCGCGGCGGCCCAGGGCGTCGTAGGTGAACGTCATGGTGCGGCCGTTGACCGACTCGCTGGTGACGCGGCCCAGGACGTCGCGGGTGTAGGTGACGGTGGCGTCCGGGTTGGCTGCCTGGTGCAGATTGCCAGCTGCGTCGTAGGCGTAGGTAGTGACGAGACCTGCGGCGTCCTTGTGTGTGATGCGGCTGAGGGTGTCGCGGGTGTAGGTGGTGACCTCACCCAAGGTGTTCGTTCGGGTGGCCAATTGACCGGCGGCGTCGTGCGCGTAGGTGAGGACGCGGTCGTCGAAGTCCGTTTCCGATATCAGGCGGCCGGCGCCGTCGTAGCTGTAATTCCAGTTCAGGCCTTGGGGGTTGGTGACCTGGGTGAGGCGTAGTTCGGTGTCGTGGGTGAACTCGTGGCGGACACCGTCGGGGTCGGTGCGGGCCGTCAGCAGGTCGAAGTGGGTGTATTCGAAACGGGTGGTCTGGCCGATGGCGTCGGTGTGGGTGAGGCGGTTGCCTTCGCCGTCGTAGGTCCATTCCTCCATGGCGCCTGATGCGTCGATGCGGGCGGCGAGTTTCCCTTCGACCGTCCACACCATGTGGGTGGTGTCGCCGAGGGGGTTGGTGATGGAGGTGGTGCGGCCGAAGGCATCGTGGCGGTAGTGGGTGGTGGCGCCGAGCGGGTCGACGGCCATCACCGGCAGCCCGGCCTCGTTGCAGTAGAGGTGGGTGGTGTTGCCGAGTGCGTCAGTGACGGAGGAAACGTGGCCGCGGGAGTCGTGGGTGTAGGTGGTGGTGGCGCCAGCGGGGTCGGTGGAGGAGGTGCGGTTGCCGTCGGCGTCGTAGGTGTGGGTCCAGATGGTGCCGTCCGGGCCGGTGACGCTCAGCGGGTGGCCGTCGTCGCTGTAGGCGGTGGTAGAGGTGGTGCCGTCGGGGAGGGTGACGGCGGTGGGGCGGCCCTCGTCGTCGTAAGTGAAGTGGGTGGTGCGGCCCAAGGGGTCGATGGTGGAGAGGACGCGGTGCTTGGCGTCGCGGACCGTGCGGGTGGTGGCGCCGGTGGGGTCGGTTTCCGCGACGATCTGGTGGCGGTCGTTGACCTCGTAACGGGTGATGCCGCCCTGGGAGTTGTGGAACAGGTTCGTGCGCAGGCCCGATACGGGGTCGGGGTCGTCGCCCCAGCTGAAGTGGGCGCGGAGGTGGCCTTCGATTCCGCCCTGTGAGGTGCAGCGGTCCTGGTCGTCGTAGACGTAGCTGTAGCTGCTGTTGTTGGTGTCGGTCCAGGACGTGATGCGGCCGTGCTCGTCGTAGGTGAAGCGAAGGGGCAGGCCGGAGGAGTTGGTGGTGCTGGTGAGGTTGCCGGCTTCGTCGTAGCCGTAGGTCATCAGGAGCTGGTCGGTGCCGTCGGGGGCGGCGCCGGCCAGGTGGAGGGCGGTGATGCGGCCGTTGTCGGTGGTGAGCAGGAGGCGGTAGCCGGCGCTGTGGGTGATGGCGGTGGGGGTGCCGTCTTCGGTGTAGTCGAAGGTGTGGTGGTTGCCGCGGCGGTCGGATATCTCGTCGAGGACGGCGAGGTCTTCGGTGTAGGTGGTGAAGTAGCGGCGGGTGCCGGTGACCGGGTCGGTCAGGAGGTAGTCGCCGTCCGGGGTGCGCTCGAGCGGGTGGCCGTCGCCCTCGACGGGGAGGGTGGGGACGCCGACGGCCGGGTGCGGGTAGAGGTGGAAATCGCCTTCTTCGCCGATGAGGATGACACCCTCGGAGTCGATCTCCAGACGCTGGTCGACGGTGCTCATCCACGTCGGGCCGAACCAGCGGCCGGTGCGGTACGAGGACTCGAAGGTGCGGGTGAAGGTGAGGGGGAGGCTGCCGGGAAGGGTGATGTCGGTCTGCGGCAGGATCATCCGGCCGGTGGCCATGTCGATAGGGTCGTTGCCGAAGGTCTTGCACCAGGCAGTGCGGAGCCGGTCCCGGATGGTGCGCTTGCCGCCTTGCTCGGCGGCCTCTCGCGCGGCCCCCTTGGCGGCATCTTTTGCCCCCGCCTTCAGAAGCCCCTTGCCGACGGCCCCGGCGCCCTTGCCCCCGACGAGGTTGGCGACAAATGCCCCACCCGCGTCCCACGGGTCGCTGCCCCAGCCCTCACCGAGCATCCCCTTGGCCATGCGGCCGGGATGGGCGGCGGCACTGGCCAGGCCGAGGCCGGTCTTGGCGACGTTGGCCAGGTACAGATTGGGGTGGGCGAGGTTGTACGGCTCCGTCGGGTTCAGGGTGCGGGCCAGGTTGACCGTTTCGACCACGGCCTTGCCCGCGCCGCCGACGACGTGCATCAGGCCGATGCCGCCTTCCGCGAGGCCGTCAGCGGCGTCCCAGGCCGACTTCTTGAGGAATGAGGGCTCCTTCGGGGCGTGGTCCAGCGCGTTCTTGAGGGCGTTACCTGCCTTCTCGGCGGCTTCGTTACGCTGGCTGCGGGCGTTCTTGAGGATTTCCTGGGCCTCTTTGCGGCCCGCGTCACCGGGATCCTTGAAATCGCCGGGCTCTTGTGGCCTGGCGCCCGGGTCGGATCCGCTGTCCACGGCGCTCTTGTAGGCCTTCACCTTCGCGTTGTACGCCTCGACCTGGTGAATGCGGGCGTCGAGCGCCTTCTTGCTCTTGCCCTCGGCCGCCTGCCACGCATCGATGGCCGACTGGGCCTTCTTCTGGGCCCAGTGGACGGTATCGGCGTACGCATCGAGGGCCTTCCACGCCGCCTCGCAGGCGTCCGCGGTCCGCATCCACTGCTTGGGGTGCGCATCGAACTTCTCGTGGAAGCTTTCGGCGGCCTTGCCCTTCCAGGACCCGGCATCCAGTTTGCGGATTCCCTGCCCGACACGTTCGAAGGCCGCGTAAAAGTCCTTCAGATGCGCCGCGGATTCATTGATCTTGGCGACGTCGCCGTGGATCAGCTCCTTGGGGTCGTCACTCTCACCCAGCTGCCGCTCGTCGACCTGCGCGCCCAGTGCGTCCGCGGCATCCTCGCCGACCGAGCGGACGGCGTCGGCCGCGCCGTCCGCACCGACATATTCGAGTCCGTCGGCAGTCTTGTCCGCCGCGTACTCGATGCCCTCACCGACCGCCTTCTTGGCGCCATCGACCGCGTCGCCGACCTTGTCGGCAGCGGAATTGATCCCGTCCCCGATGTCCCCGAGAAGGCCCATCAGTTCTTACCCCCGTTGTGCTGTAAGCAGTGGATGTGCAGTGGCGGCTGTGCACCGGTGTCTCAGGAACCGTCGTGGCCATGGCCGTGGTCGTCGGCCTGGGCCTGAAGATCACGGGCCTGTTTCAGCGGCCGCAAGGCCCAGTTGTGGTCCACGTCACCCGCCCACTTGGACGTCGAGAAGTCCTCACCTGTCTGCTCCGCCGCTTGCTTCACTTCCTGGAAGGCCTGCTGCGATTTCCGGGAAGTGGGGTCCCAGTCCGCGTCATCGAACTGGGTGACCGCGTTGTCCTCGCCGACCTGTTTCCACGTCCGATGCTTCAGCCGTTCCTCGGTCATCGTCGGGTCACCCATCAGCAAGGCATTAGCCCCGACCTTCAACGTCGTCGAAACGTACTGCTCCTGCTCGTGATAAAGACCGGCCGACAAATCAAGACGACGCGCGAATTCATCGGCCTCATGAATGAGCAGGCGAACACCCCAGCCCCAGCGCTCACAGAACGAATCGAATACGGAACTCACGTCGGCGTGACCGGCCTCCATTCCCGAGAGCGCCAACTTGTCGAATCCCTGGCCAAGTTGGGCGCTGGTGTCGAAACCGAGTTCCTTCAGCTCCGCAATCGCGTCGTGGATACCCTTGGTGACCTGCTTCAGGGCATCGGGGTCCAGCTCATAACCTTCGACGGACGTCATGCCGCACCTCCCTCAGTGAACGCGACAGGCCGCCCGCCGGCGGAGTTCGGCTCGGCGAGGTCGATCGCAGCAGAGTCCGGAACGATGCCGCTGACCGGCGGAAACAGCATCGGCTGCTCGCTTCCCACGTTTACGGCCACGCCCGCGGGACCCTCGATGGCGGGGATGACGACGTCCAGGAGACGTGCGCCGACGGCGCGTACGTACTCCAGCTCGGTGTCAGGTGCGGCACCGCGGGCCACGGCGAAATGGGACAGCGCCTCTTCGTCGGTGAAGGCGTACAGCCAGCGGATTCCGGACATCTCGGCCGACATGAGGGAATCGTTCACGACCGGGATGAATACCGAGGCGCGTCGGAATTCCCCCACCAAGGCGGCCGGATTCAGCTCCCCCTCATGAGCTGCCGCTATCTCGTCAGTCAAGTACATGGCGAACCCCCCGATTCCCCTCGCGCGTTGACACCACCATGACACATGGCACTGACACTGCGAGTCGAACACGCCAGCGACAAAACCGGCCCTATGGTTCTTTCGAATTCAATAAAGACGGCTCAACGGCTGGCCATCGCCGATGCGGAGGTGCTGGCCGGCGAGCGGACGCTGCCGGAGATCGCGGTGCGCTGCGGCTTCGGATCCGGCGAGGCATTTGGCCGGGCGTTCCGGGTCGTGCACGGCGTGGGCCACATCGGCAGGAGGAGTGAACTCGACTACTACCGCGGTGTGGTGACGGGTCCTCCCGGGCCCGAGGATCTGGACACGCTCACCGTCCCGGCCGGAGCCGGAGATTCGGCGCACCCGGCCGTCGGCGGACGGGACGCAGACAGCGAGAACCTTGAGGAAGGCCGAAACGACAGCGGCGGCGAGGCGGGCCGACGCCCCTCGCCGCCGCAGCGCCCGACAGTCCTCAGCAGCCGACGGACCAGGTGTGGGAGCCACCCTTGTCGTTCGCGCCGCCGTTGTAGCCGATCTCCTGCCCGGGAGCCAGACACAGGGTCACGTGTCCCTGCAGTTCACGGCCGTCGTACACCTTGACGTGGTCCTTGACGCCCGGCCCGGAGACGCCGTGGTTCGCCCACGAGGAGTCTTCGTTGGACATGTCGCCCTCCCACCAGTGATCGTCGCCACTGTGCTCGATCTTCATGCCCTGGAAGTTCGCGTCCGTCCAGACGCAGAAGTAGCCGCTGCGACAGTCCGCTGCCTCAGCGGCGGACGAGGTGGCCAGGGCGGCGCCGGCGGAGATCAGGGTGGCTGCGAGGACGGCGGTGGTGCGCTTCATGGTGCGGGGTCTCCCTTGGATGGGTGGTGGTTGAGCAGAGCCGTGGCTCCGGTGAGGGCATGTGCGCGCAGCCGCCGCCAGTCGGCGATCTCGGCGCGGTGCCGGGCGCGGACCTCGGCGAGGCTGCGGTGGGTGTGGGCGGCTTCGGGCTTGAGGTTGTTGACGGTCACCGACGCCCGGAACCAGCGGCGCTCATCGCCGTAGAGCCGCCGCTGGGCGGCGGCCAGGCAGCCGTCGGTGTGGGCGCGTACGACATAGCCGGTGGGCAGGGTGAGGGACAGCTCCGTCCGGCCCGTACCGAAGAGCGCGGCGGTGACCCGCTGTTGGGCCTTCCGTCGCTCGGCGGTGTGCGGCGGGCGCTGCCCGGCGCGGGGCGGGGTGAGGCCCTGGCGGGTGAGGCAGGCGTCGGTGAGGAGCCGGGTGGCGGTCTTGATCACGTCGTCCGGGGCGGGACGGGGCACCGGGGCCGGGGCCTGGCCCGTACAGCCGGTCAGGAGGCAGCTGGCAAGAAGGAGGCCGGAGAGGAGGCAGCCGGTCAGGAGCAGGGGGCGGGCCAGTAGTCCGGCGGTCCGCATACGAAGGCGCATCCGCGGATCAGCCCGGCTCGCAGCCCATTTTGGTGTCGCTCACGCCGTCGAACTTCGTCCCCCAGGCGGTCCAGTTGTTGTCGTAGTCGTCCGGCCGGATCTCCCGGTAGAGGCAGCGCCCGCCGGGCTGGTAGCTGATGGCGTAGACGCTGACGGGGGCGTGGGAGTCGAAGGAGTAGGCGTGCCGCTGCACGCGGGGGTCGGCCTCGCGGTAGCCGGGTGGGCTGTAGGCCCAGGCGCCTCCTGAGCCCATCTGGTGGGGCTCGGGCCAGAAGTGCACCTGGCCCGGCGGCACCGCCTGAGCGGCAGGCGCGGCCAGGCCAGCGGCAAGGACGGTAGCGAACACCGCGGCGGCGGTGGCGAGTTGACGCATACGGGAGGTCCCCCGGGGTGGCGGTCGATCTGGGCCTGATCACGCTCCCCGCGGGTTGTGCAGGTATGCGCCAGGCCACTCCCCAACTGATGTGCGTCGTAGCACCCGCACAGGTGACTGGTACTGGTACTGGTACTCCACAGCCCTGGCGTGGGCCCTGCCTCAGGCGTACTTGCCCATCTCGCTTGCCTCCAGCGCCGCCTTCTCGTTGACGCCGATCACATAGCCGTCGAGGTCGCGGAAGTAGAACATCCGCTGTCCGGTGTGGTCGGCGGTGAGTTCCTTGACGATCTCGGCGTTCTCGGCGATATGGCGGTGGGCGGCGTCGAGGTCGTCGACGGACAGGTAGAACATGCCGGCGAAGCCGATGGGGGTGTCCTTGAGGACCGGGAGCCAGTGCTTGAGATCCTCGTTGCGGTAGATCATCGCGCAGAAGTCGCCCTCGAAGAGCAGCATGTGGATGTCGTCGCCGGGGCGCGCGGCCCGGGAGTCCACGTCGAAGCCGAGCTTCTTGTAGAAGGCGAGGCTGGCGGCGGTGTCCTGGACGCTGATGCAGGGCGCGAAGGGCATATGGGTTCACCAAACGTCAAAGAGGGGGCAATTGGGACAAAGGTTAGCCCGCTGCCCGCCCTTCCCCGCCCGACCTTCGGTCGGAACACGCCCATCACCGCACCCATCGCCGCACCCGGCACCCGGCACGCGGCAGGCCGACCTCGGTACGCGCATCGGCGGAGCCGGCCGCGATGGCTCCCCCGAATCGCCGCCGCGACAGCCCCAAAAACGCCGCCGGGGCGGCACCCCTCGTACGAAGGGTGCCGCCCCGGCGAACGGGTGGACCTGCGGTCCGCGAGGACCGGCAGTCTGATCCGGTGGGCCGGATCAGAAGTCCATGTCACCGCCCGGCATGCCGCCGCCGGCCGGGGCAGCGCCCGCCTTCTCCGGCTTGTCGGCGATGACGGCCTCGGTGGTCAGGAACAGCGCGGCGATGGAGGCGGCGTTCTGCAGGGCAGAGCGGGTCACCTTCGCCGGGTCGATGATGCCCTCGGCGATCATGTCGACGTAGTCGCCGGTGGCGGCGTTCAGGCCGTGACCGACGGTCAGGTTGCGCACCTTCTCCACGACGACGCCACCCTCGAGACCACCGTTGACGGCGATCTGCTTGAGCGGGGCCTCCAGCGCGAGCTTCACGGCGTTGGCGCCGGTCGCCTCGTCACCGTCGAGCTCGAGCTTCTCGAAGACCGCGGAGGCCTGGAGCAGGGCCACGCCACCGCCGGCGACGATGCCCTCCTCGACGGCCGCCTTCGCGTTGCGAACGGCGTCCTCGATGCGGTGCTTGCGCTCCTTGAGCTCGACCTCGGTGGCGGCACCGGCCTTGATGACGGCCACGCCGCCGGCCAGCTTCGCCAGACGCTCCTGGAGCTTCTCGCGGTCGTAGTCCGAGTCGCTGTTCTCGATCTCGGCACGGATCTGGTTGACGCGGCCCTGGACCTGGTCGCTGTCGCCGGCACCGTCGACGATGGTGGTCTCGTCCTTGGTGATGACGACCTTGCGGGCGCGGCCCAGGAGGTCGAGACCGGCGTTCTCGAGCTTGAGGCCGACCTCCTCGGAGATGACGGTGCCACCGGTGAGGATGGCGATGTCGCCGAGCATGGCCTTGCGGCGGTCACCGAAGCCCGGGGCCTTGACGGCAACGGACTTGAAGGTGCCACGGATCTTGTTGACGACCAGGGTCGACAGGGCCTCGCCCTCGACGTCCTCGGCGATGATCAGCAGCGGCTTGCCGGACTGCATGACCTTCTCGAGCAGCGGAAGGAGGTCCTTCACGTTGCCGATCTTGGAGTTGACGATCAGGATGTACGGGTCGTCGAGCGACGCCTCCATACGCTCCATGTCGGTGGCGAAGTACGCCGAGATGTAGCCCTTGTCGAAGCGCATACCCTCGGTGAGCTCCAGCTCCAGACCGAAGGTCTGGGACTCCTCGACGGTGATGACGCCTTCCTTGCCGACCTTGTCCATCGCCTCGGCGATGAGCTCGCCGATCTGGGTGTCGGCGGCGGAGATGGAGGCGGTGGAGGCGATCTGCTCCTTGGTCTCCACATCCTTCGCCTGCTCCAGCAGGGCGGCGGAGACGGCCTCGACGGCGGTCTCGATGCCGCGCTTCAGCGCCATCGGGTTCGCACCGGCGGCGACGTTGCGCAGGCCCTCGCGGACCAGAGCCTGGGCCAGGACGGTCGCGGTCGTCGTGCCGTCACCGGCGACGTCGTCCGTCTTCTTCGCGACCTCCTTGACCAGCTCGGCGCCGATCTTCTCGTACGGGTCCTCGAGCTCGATCTCCTTGGCGATGGAAACACCATCGTTGGTGATCGTGGGGGCGCCCCACTTCTTCTCGAGGACGACGTTACGGCCCTTGGGGCCGAGGGTGACCTTGACGGCGTCGGCGAGCTGGTTCATCCCGCGCTCGAGACCGCGCCGTGCCTCCTCGTCGAACGCGATGATCTTGGCCATGTGAAGTGGTCCTCCCGGACATCGGGGTGGATTGCTCCGGACCGCGCTGGCGCCCGCGACGGACGGCCTGCATGCCGTGTGGTTCCTTGCCCCACCCGATCTGCGGACCTCGCCGACCCGATCCTTGGTTATCACTCTCACCCGGAGAGTGCTAACGCAATGATTAGCACTCGACCCCCTCGAGTGCAAGCGTGCGGATGGGTGGGCGGGGGGCTGGGGGGCCGGGGTGGCTACCCGCCCCGCACGCAAGAAGGCCCGCACCCCCTCAGGGGTGCGGGCCTTCTTGACGCTGCAGTCGGTCGGCGCCTCAGCCGGCCACCCGGACCATGTCCGCCTGCGGCCCCTTCTGGCCCTGCGAGATCTCGAACTCGACCCGCTGACCCTCCTCAAGGGTGCGGTAGCCGTCCATCTGGATCGCGCTGTAGTGGACGAATACATCCGCACCACCGTCGACCGCGATGAAGCCGTAGCCCTTCTCCGCGTTGAACCACTTGACGGTGCCCTGAGCCATGCCTAACTCCCCTATTACTGGCCCTTGCGCAGGACCGCACTCCGCGGACCCGGGTCAGACCTCACCCCTCGAAAGGCCCGTGGGGTGTGCGCCGGAACGCGTCGACCGCCGCTGAATGTATCTGCACCAATGCCCAGCGCAACAGGTCAATCGGACGAGAATTCCGGCGCCGGAGAATCCGCAATTATGCAGCCAAGTCGCATTACGCCAGGGCAAGTCGGGCCGGGCATAGCTCACGTATCCGACAATTCCTGCACACGCTTCGGGCACAACTCATCGCGATCAGATATGCGTGGGGCACGCGCGCGGAGTCGTACGAGGGTCATACGCAGGTTGTACGAGGGCTCGTACGAAGAAGATCGCCCCCATGGTATCGCCTTTCACGACATGGAATTGCCCCATCCACTTTTGGGTGGATGGGGCAATTCCAGTCACGCAGGACGAGAGATGGCGCAAATCAACTCGTTCAGCAGCCGCCGGCCACCGCCGGAATGATGGAGACGCCCGCGCCGTCCGGCGTCGGCGTCTCCAGGCCCTGCTCGAAGCGGACGTCGTCGTCGTTGACATAGACGTTCACAAAGCGGCGCAGCTTGCCCGCGTCGTCCAGCACACGGGCCGCGATCCCGGTGTGGTTCTTCTCCAGGTCGGAGATCACCTCGGAGAGGGTCGCGCCCTCTGCGGCGACCTCGGCCTCGCCGCCGGTGTACGTGCGGAGGATGGTGGGGATGCGGACCTTGACGCTCATGGGTTCTGCCTTCCAGCGACTGCGGGGTACGAGTTCAGGGGGGAGGGGCCGGGGCTCAGCCGGACAGGTCGGCCGCGCGGAACGCGTCCAGGCTCGGCCGGATGGTGGCCGTGGGCCCGGCAGCGACGGCGTCAAGCGTCTTGAGGCCGTCACCGGTGTTGAGGATGACGGTGGTCAGGGCCGGGTCGAGCAGACCCTCCTCGACGAGCTTCTTGGTGACGCCGACGGTCACGCCGCCCGCGGTCTCCGCGAAGATCCCTTCCGTCTGCGCCAGCAGCCTGATCGCGTCCACGACCTGCTCGTCGTTGACATCCTCCACCGCACCGCCCGTACGCCGCGCGATGTCGAGCACATACGGCCCGTCGGCCGGGTTGCCGATGGCCAGCGACTTGGCGATGGTGTTCGGCTTCTGAGGGCGTACGACGTCGTGCCCGGCCTTGAAGGCCGCGGAGACCGGCGAGCAGCCCTCGGCCTGGGCGCCGAAGATCTTGTAGGGCTTGTCCTCGACCAGGCCGAGGGCGATCAGCTCCTTCAGCCCCTTGTCGATCTTGGTGAGCTGGGAACCGGAGGCGATCGGGATGACGATCTGGTCCGGGAGCTGCCACCCCAGCTGCTCGCAGATCTCGTACGCCAGCGTCTTGGAACCCTCGCCGTAGTACGGGCGGAGGTTGACGTTCACAAAGCCCCAGCCCTCGCCCAGCGGGTCGCCGATGAGCTCCGAGCAGAAGCGGTTGACGTCGTCGTAGTTGCCCTCGATGCCCACCAGATCGCCGCCGTAGACCGCGGCCATGACGACCTTGCCGGCCTCCAGGTCGTGCGGGATGAAGACGCAGGACTTGAAACCGGCGCGGCGGGCCGCGGCGCCGACCGCGCCCGCGAGGTTGCCGGTGGAGGAGCAGGACAGGGTGGTGAACCCGAAGGCGCGGGCGGCCTCGACCGCGATCGCGACGACGCGGTCCTTGAAGGAGTGCGTCGGGTTACCGGAGTCGTCCTTGACGTACAGGCCGCCGGTGATGCCCAGCTCGGCGGCGAGCCGGTCGGCCTTGACCAGCTTGGTGAAGCCGGGGTTCAGGTTCGGCTTGTCGGCCACATCGGCGGGGACGGGCAGCAGCGGGGCGTAGCGCCAGATGTTGTCGGGGCCGGCCTCGATCCGCTTCTTCAGGCCCTCAGGGTCGCCGCTCGGGAGGTCGTACGCCACTTCGAGCGGCCCGAAACATTCCTGGCAGGCGAAAATGGGACCGAGATCGAAGCGCTGCCCGCACTCGCGGCAGGAGAGCGCGACGGCCGGGCCCAGAGCGACAGTGGGAGCATTTGCGGCGGTTTCGGTGACTTGCACAGCCATGGAGGCGAGGCCCTTTCTCCTCATCTTCCTCGCGACGCATCTCGCCGCGAGACGGACTTGGCACCTTCCCTAGCCGGGAGCCTCGCGCGCGCTGTAACTGCGGCGGAGACCGGCTGGAGGGTTGCCGGGGCTTCAACGGGCCGTATCCCTCTGCCCCTCTGGATGAGCGGTATGGCACTGGGCCGAAACCCAGGCGTTTGTGGCGGTGACCCCGGCATGCGACGGTCATCCGCGTTGTTCAAGACTGTAACCGAAGGCACTGACACTTGAGATAGTCGTCCGCACCGCGAGATGGATCACACAATGGATCACCCATGCGCCGCTGATCCGGCGGCCACCAAGGAGTCGTAGACGTGCTGGAAGAGGTGGAGCGCTGGCTTGGCAGCCGCTCCTGGTCGGCGGCCGACCGTCCACTCGGGCGGCTGCTGGAGGCCAAGCGCCAGACGAACCGCACGGTCAGCGTAGTCCTGCCGGCCCTCGACGAGGAGGCCACGGTCGGCGCGATCGTCACGGCGATCCGCCGGGACCTGATGACCGACGCCGTCCCCCTGGTCGACGAGCTGGTGGTGCTGGATTCGGGCTCCACCGACCGTACGGCCGAGGTCGCGGCGGCCGCCGGCGCCAGGGTCGTCCACCGGGACAGCGTGCTCCCCCGTATTCCCGCTCTCCCCGGCAAGGGCGAGGTCCTGTGGCGCTCCCTGCTCGCCACCTCCGGCGACATCGTCTGCTTCATCGACGCCGACCTGCGCGAATTCTCCGCCACCTTTGTCTCCGGCATCGTCGGCCCGCTGCTGACGGACCCCGACATCCACTTCGTCAAGGCGATGTACGACCGCCCGCTGGACACGGGCGGCGAAGGAGCCGGCCCCGGCCAGGGCGGCCGCGTGACGGAGCTGGTCGCCCGTCCGCTCCTCAACCTCCACTGGCCCCAGCTGGCCGGCTTCGTCCAGCCCCTGGGCGGCGAGTACGCGGCCCGCCGTTCCCTCCTGGAGCGCCTGCCCTTCCCGGTGGGCTACGGCGTCGAGCTCGGCCTTCTGGTCGATGCCCTGCACACGGTCGGCCTGGACGGCCTCGCCCAGGTGGACGTGGGCGTCCGCAAACACCGCCACCAGGACGGCCAGGCCCTGGGCCGGATGGCCGCCGCCATCTACCGCACCGCCCAGCTCCGCCTCACCCGCGGCCACCTGGTCCGCCCCCGCCTCACCCAGTTCGACCGCGGCGCGAACGGCTTCGTACCGCGCACCACGGACGTGGACACCGTGGAGCGGCCCCCGATGGCCGAGGTACCGGAGTACGCGGAGCGGCGGGCGGCCTGAGGCCCCTTTCCCGGCCGGTTTGCGTCGGCCGGTTTCCGTACGTTTGCGCGGATCGGTAGCGGGTTAATGTCGCGGCATGGTCTCCGAGCGCAGTGCGGTCCAGGGTGCGGTCCCGTCAGGTGCCGAGGTTCTCGTCGCGTCCAATCGCGGTCCGGTGTCCTACACCGTGGGGGAAGGCGGTGCGCTGACCGCCAAACGGGGCGGCGGCGGGCTGGTGTCCGGGCTCTCGGCCATCGGCCCCGATACGGATGCGCTGTGGGTGTGTGCGGCGCTCGGGGAGGGCGACCGGGAGGCCGTACGGCGGGCGGGCGGGGTCCTGGATCCGGCCGATACGGGCGGGCAGCGGGTCCGGATGCTGGATATTCCGGCGGACGTGCACGAGGACGCCTACAACGGAATTGCCAATTCCGTGCTGTGGTTCGTTCACCACATGCTGTATCAGACGCCGATGGAGCCGGTATTCGACACGGAATTCCGTGAGCAATGGGCGTCGTACGAGGAATACAACACGGCCTTCGCGGACGCGCTGGCGGAGTCCGCGGCGCCCGGTGCGGCCGTCCTCGTACAGGACTATCACCTGGCGCTGGTGCCCGGACTGCTCCGGGAACGCCGCCCTGACCTGCGGATTGCGCATTTCTCGCATACTCCGTGGGCGCCGGCGGAGTACTTTGCGATGCTGCCGGACGACATTCAGCGGAAACTGGTGGCGGGCATCCTCGGCGCGGATTGGGCGAATTTCCTGACCCAGCACTGGGCGCGGGCCTTCATGGACTGCTGCCAGTGGGCGCTGGGGGCGGAATGCGACGCGTACCGGCCGCGCGACGAGGATCCGTATCTCATCTCCACCTGGCTCAGGCCGCGCAAGACCCGTATCGGGGTGCACGGTCTCGGCGCCGACGCGGAATTCCTGCGCGAGCGGGCGCACCGCCCCGATGTCGACGAGCGGCTGGCGGCGCTGCGCGAGCAGATCGGCCGGACCGGCGGGACGGACCGGAAGACCATCGTCCGGGTCGACCGCACCGAGCTGTCGAAGAACATCGTGCGCGGCCTGCTCGCCTACCGCCGGCTGCTCGCCGACCGGCCCGAGTGGCGCGAGCGGGTGGTGCATATCGCCTTCGCCTATCCCTCGCGGCAGGACCTGGCCGTCTACCGGGAGTACACGGCGGAGGTCGCGCGCCTCGCCGAGGAGATCAACGCGGAGTACGGCACGGAGGGCTGGCAGCCCGTAGTACTGCACGTCAAGGACGACTTCGCGCGGTCGCTGGCTGCCTACCGGCTGGCGGATGTGGCGCTGGTCAATCCGATCCGGGACGGCATGAATCTGGTCGCGAAGGAAGTGCCGGTGGTCTCGGAGCGGGGCTGCGCGCTGGTGCTCTCCCGGGGAGCGGGCGCGTACTGGGAGCTGCGCGAGGACGCGATCGTCATCAACCCGTACGACATCAATGCCACGGCCGAGGCCCTGCACACCGCCCTGTCCATGGACGACACGGAACGGGCCGAGCGCAGCGCACGGCTGGCCGCGGCCGCCACCGCGCTGCCGCCGGCCCAGTGGTTCCTGGACCAGCTGCGCGCGTTGCGGGAGTGAGGCGGCGTCAGGTGGCGGCGGTCAGGTGGTCCGCCAGGGCACCCAGCAGCCCCACCACCCCCGTCGGCCCGTCCACCACCAGGTCGGCGCGCTCCGCCAGTTCGGTGACCTCGTTGCTGCCGCTGCAGACCAGGATGCCGGTGAGGCCTTCGGAGCGGAGCTTTTCGACGGCGCCGAAGGCGGCCAGGTCGCCCAGGTCGTCGCCGGCGTAGAGGACGGTGGCGGCGCCGGTTTCGTGGATCCAGTCGGCCAGGGCCACGCCCTTGTCCATGCCCGGGGGACGCAGTTCCAGGACGAGGCGGCCGGGTTCGACGATCAGGCCATGGCGTTCGGCGAGGGCGGCGAGCGGGCCGCGCAGCCGGTCGAAGGCGCCTTGGGGGTCGGTGGCGCGGCGGGTGTGGATGGCGATGGCGCGGCCGCCCTTGCGCTCGATGGCGGTTTCGACCCAGGTGCCGCGCCAGACGCCGGAGGCGTCGAGTACGCCGGGGAGTTCGGCCTGTATGGCGGCGACGCCGGGGTGCGGCGGCGGGGCGTGGACCGTGCCGGTGGCCGCTTCCCAGCGCTCGGCGCCGTAGTGGCCGAGGACGGTGAGGTGGTCGAGGCCGGGGACGGAGGCGAAGCCGCCGAGGCGGACCGCGACGGTGGCCGGACGGCCGGTGATCACGGCGGCGGCGCGCAGCCGCGGTACGAGGCGGCCGAGGGCGGCGGTGGCGCCGGCATGGGCGCAGGCCTTTTCCGGGTCGGGGACGATGTCGGCGAGGGTGCCGTCGAAGTCGAGGGCGATGACGGTGCGTTCGGGGTGGGCGAGGAGGTCGGCGAGCCCGTCGCGGCCGGCGCCGGTCTTCGGCGTGGGGAGGGCGCGCGGCGGCGCGGCGGAGTCCGGCGGCGGGGCGGACTGCGGGGTCGGTTCGGAGTTCGGCGTCGGCGCGGCGTTCCGGGGGCTGCCCATGGCGCCGACCCTACCGGCGGGCTGCGGGCGCACACCGGGTGTACGGGGGCATCGGGGCGGCGGGTCGGCACCCCCGTGCCCCGGGTGTGGTGTCAGCGGCGGGCGCGGCGGGCGTCGCGTATCCGGCGCAGGCGGTTGACGGTGACCGGGTCGTGGGCGAGCGCGCGGGGGTCGTCCAACAGGGCGTTCAGGAGCTGGTAGTAGCGTGTCGGGGAGATGCCGAGGCGCTCGCGGATGACGCGCTCCTTTGCCCCGGGGCCGGACCAGGAGCGGCGCTCGACGGCGAGCACCGCCGCGTCACGGGAGGAGAGCCCGGCGGCCTCGTGCTCGCCGCCCGTGCGGTCCGCAGCGCCGGCGTCGTCCGTGGCAGCGGCGTCGGTCGCGACGGCGGCGTCGTCCGTCGCGCCCCCGCCCGTGCCTTCGCTGCCGCCCGTCATGTCGGTACCGCCCCTCATCACATTCCCACGATAAGCCCACGGTCGGACAACGCCCGGGCGGCCGCCGGCGCCCTCACCTGACGGTGCTGTCCGCCGTGTCCGCCATGTTCTGGAGGTCGCTGAGAACGGCGGACGGGTTGCCTCCGGGGCCGACGGCGGCGCCCATCTTGGCCTTGACGGTCTTGGAGACCAGTGGCCAGGAGGTCTTGTCGGCCGGGTAGAACTCGGCGCCGGCGAGCTGCTTGAGGAAACCGTGCAGCTTGCTGTACTCGTCGTCGGCCATCATCGCCTGGGAGGCGGAAGCGGTGACCGGGAGCAGTCCGTAGGTGCCGGAGAACCTCAGCACGTTCTTCGTGCTGTAGACGAAGTTGAGGAACTTTCCGGCCTGGGCGCGGTGGCCGGGCTGCTTGAAGGCCATCATCCAGTCGGCGACGCCCATGGTGGCCTTGGCCTTGCCGTGGATGCCGGGGAGTTCGGTGGTGCCGTAGTCGATGCCCTTGGCCCCGGCCTGCTTCATCAGGGTGGGGTGGCCGTTGAGCATGCCCACGTCGCCGTCGGCGAAGCCCTGGAAGGCGTCGGCGCGGTTGACGTCGGCGGGGTCGCCCCCGGTCAGGCCCTTGCCGACGAGGTCCTTCTGGAGCCACTCGAAGGTCTTGATGTTCTCCGGCGAGTCGATCGTGTACTTGCCGATGGTGTCGGTGTAGCCGCCGCCTCCGCTGAGCATCCACATCAGCGTCTCGGCCTGGGTCTCCTCCGGGCCGAGAGGGAGCGCGAAGGGCGTCTTCACGCCGTGGTTCTTGAGCAGCCGGGCGTCGCGGGCGATGTCGTCCCAGGTCTTCGGCGGGTCGGTGATGCCCGCCTCGGCGAAGAGCTTCTTGTTGTAGAAGAGGCGCCGGGTGCTGGCGCCGAAGGGGAGGCCGTACGGCACCCGGTGGTATTCGCCGGCGTCCGCGAGGGCCGGGGTGAAGTCGGCCTGGACGGGTATGGAGAGCAGCTGGTCGGCGCTGTAGAGCTTGTCCTGCGCGGCGTAGTCGGCGTACGCGCCGATCTGGGCCAGGTCGGGGGCCTTGCCCTCCTTGACCAGGTCCGCGACCTTCTTGTCGACGTCCTTCCAGCTGTAGACGTCGACGTCCACCTTGATGCCGGGGTTCTTCTTCTCGAACTCGCGGGTGAGGTCGTCCCAGTAGTGCTGGGAGCTGTTGGCCTCGTTGTCGCCGTAGTCCGCGGCGATGAGCTTGAGCGTGACATCGCCGTCGCTCGCGCCGCTGCCGCAGCCGGTGAGAGTGAAGGTGAGGACGGAGGCAATTCCCGCCGCCGTCAGGCTCAAGTACCGCCGCTGCACCGTGATGTACCGCCCTTGTCCCGAAATCTGTTCTGCCGGGTCCATCTCGGTGTCGGGGGTCACCCTCCACCGGCATGAACTGCGAGTTTTACTCGCGCGTCTCCATAAGGTCTACACCACCGGAAGTCTCTCTTCGATATCGCCCTTCCCACGCGAAGATCACGAGACCGGGTGCCCACCAGGCCAAACAGGCGCAAGAGACCACGGATACGGTGAGTGGACTAGACCTTTTATGGAGGATCGCGCAAAACTGTTGCCGTGAGAAACGTCATCGCCCTGGATGTGGGCGGCACCGGGATGAAAGCCGCCCTCGTCGGGGCGGACGGCACGTTGCTGTACGAGGCGCGGCGCCCGACCGGCCGCGAGCGCGGGGCGGAGGCCGTCGTCGAGGCCATCCTCGGCTTCGCCGCCGAGCTGCAGGACGTCGGCCGGACGCGGTTCGGCGCCGCGGCGCTGGCCGCCGGGGTCGCGGTCCCCGGCATCGTTGACGAGGCATCAGGCACCGCCGTCTACGCCGCCAACCTCGGCTGGCGGGACGTACCGATGCGCGCCCTGCTGTCCGAGCGGCTCGGCGGCGTACCGGTCGCGCTCGGGCACGACGTCCGCACCGGCGGCCTGGCGGAGGGCCGGATCGGGGCGGGGAAGGGCACCGACCGCTTTCTGTTCGTGCCGCTGGGCACCGGAATCGCGGGGGCCATCGGCGTCGGCGGGCGGATCGAGGCGGGCGCGCACGGCAGCGCCGGCGAGATCGGCCACATCGTCGTACGGCCCGGCGGGCGCAAGTGCGGGTGCGGGCAGCTCGGCTGTCTGGAGACGCTGGCCTCGGCCGCCGCCGTCGGCCGGGACTGGGCGGCCATCTGCGGCGATCCGCAGGCCAGCGCGGCGGACGCGGCCAAGGCCGTGGAGTCGGGCGACGAGCGCGCCCGCACCGTCTGGCACGCCGCCGTGGACGCCCTCGCCGACGGCCTGGTCACCGGGCTGACCCTGCTCGACCCGCGGATGATGATCATCGGCGGCGGGCTCGCCGAGGCGGGCGACACGCTGTTCGCGCCTCTGCGGGAAGCCGTCCGCCGGCGCGTTACGTTCCAGCCCGTCCCCTCGATCGTTCCGGCGGCCCTCGGGGACGCGGCCGGGTGCCTGGGCGCAGGACTGCTCGCCTGGGATCTTCTCTCCACGGAGGTAACCGCCTGATGACACTGCAGCATTCCGCGGACCGGCCCTCGCGGCCCCGCCGCACCGTCCTGACCGGCGCCCGCATCGCCCGGCCGTCCGGCGTCGTCGACGGTGGCCGCATCACGGTCGAGGGCACGCGGATCGCCGACATCCGCAGCCGGGACGTGGACGCGGACGGGCCCCTCTGCTACGACCGCAACACCGAGGCCGTCGATCTCCCGGGCCACCTCATCGTCCCCGGCTTCGTCGATATGCACGTCCACGGCGGAGGCGGCGGCTCCTTCTCCTCCGCCGACTCCGAGGAGTGCCTGCGGGTCATCGACACCCACCAGCGGCACGGCACCACCTCGATGGTCGCCTCCACCGTCACCGGCACCCTGGACGACCTCGCCCGGCAGGCCGCGGTGCTCGCCGAGCTCGTCCAGCAGGGCGAGCTGGCCGGCATCCACTTCGAGGGCCCGTTCATCTCGCCGGGCCGCTGCGGCGCCCACCAGCCCGACCTGCTGCGCGCACCGGACCCGGCTGCGGTCCGCAAGCTCCTCGACGCCGCGCACGGCACCGCCCGGATGATGACCGTCGCCCCCGAACTGCCCGGCGGCCTGGAGTCCGTACGGATGCTCACCGACGCCGGCATCATCGCGGCCCTCGGCCACACCGACGCCTCCTACGACGCCACCCGCGAGGCCATCGACGCCGGCGCGACCGTCGCCACCCACCTCTTCAACGCGATGCCCGGCCTCGGCCACCGCGCGCCCGGCCCGGTCGCGGCCCTCCTGGAGGACGAGCGGATCACCGTCGAGCTGATCAACGACGGCACCCATCTGCACCCCGCGGTGCTCCAGATGGCCTTCCGGGACGCGGGCGCCGCACGCGTCGCGTTCATCACGGACGCGATGGGCGCGGCCGGGATGAACGACGGGATGTATCCGCTCGGCCCGATGCGGGTCGAGGTCAAGGACGGCGTCGCGCGGATCAGCGAGGGGCCGACGGCCGGGTCCATCGCCGGGTCCACCCTCACCCTGGACCGCGCCTTCAAACGGGCCGTCACCGTCGACAACCTGACAGAGAGTCAGGCGGTGCAGGCGCTTTCGGCCAACCCGGCCCGGCTGCTCGGCATCGACGACCGGGTGGGCACCCTGGCGGCCGGCAAGGACGCCGACCTGGTGGTGCTGGACGCCGGATACCACCTGGTCGGCGTGATGCGCCAGGGCGCTTGGCTGGTACGGCCCGCAGGGGCCTGACCGGCCCGGGGCGAACACAGGGTGACCGGCCGGCGGCCACAGAATGGCCGGTTCCCCCTCCCACCCTGGTTGACCTGGGTCTGGGCCAACCACCATCGGCGATGGCATGATCGCTCGCGCACTTGTCCGCATGCCACCGCCGAACGCGGTTGCCCGACCTTGGGCCGTACTACGGCCAACGACTGCCCGGCCAACGGCTGCGCCCACCGGCACAGCCGTCCGAGCACGGCGCGGGAGGGGGAACCATGATCCTCACGGTCACGCTGAACGCCGCCCTGGACATCACCTATCGCGTGCCCCGGCTCCGTACGCACACCACGAACCGGGTCACCGAGGTCACCGAACGCCCCGGCGGCAAGGGCCTGAACGTCGCCCGCGTCCTGGCCGCACTCGGCCACCGCACGGTCGCCACCGGCTTCGCGGGCGGCGGCACCGGCGAGGCACTGCGCGCCCTGCTCACCCAGGAGAGCGAGGTCACCGACGCCCTGGTGCCGGTCGGCGGCACCAGCCGCCGCACCATCGCCGTCGTCGACGGGACCTCCGGCGACACCACCCAGCTCAACGAACCGGGCCCGACCGTCTCCCCCGCCGAATGGGACACCTTCCTCGGCACCTACCGCGAACTGCTCGGCGACGCACAGGCAGTGGCCCTGTGCGGCAGCCTGCCCCCGGGCGTCCCGGTCGATGTCTACGCCCGGCTCACCCGCACCGCCCGCGCCGCCGGGGTGCCGGTCCTGCTGGACACCAGCGGCGAACCGCTGCGCCGCGGCCTGGCCGCCCGCCCCGACCTCGCCAAGCCCAACGCCGATGAGCTCGCCGCCCTCACCGGCAGCACCGAACCGCTGCGCGCCGCCCGCGACGCCCGCCGCCGGGGCGCCCATGCGGTGGCCGCCTCACTGGGCGCAAAGGGCATACTCGCGGTCACCGCCGACGGCGCCTGGCAGGCCGCCCCGCCGCGGCGCATCGCGGGCAACCCGACCGGCGCCGGCGATTCTGCGGTGGCGGGACTGCTGTCGGGTCTGGTGGAGGACCTGCCGTGGCCGGACCGGCTGACCCGCGCGGTGGCCCTGTCGGCCGCGACCGTACGGGCCGCGGCTGCGGGCGAGTTCGATGCGGCGACGTACGAGGAGCTGCTGCCGCGGGTCGTGGTGACGGATCATCCGACGGCGGCGTGACCCGGACGTTTCACGTGAAACACCGGCGCTGGAGGGGGCGTTGCTTCAACAGCCCCCGCCACGTCTCCGGACCCGTTACTTCTTCTTGGGCTTCTTCTCCGTGAGCCAGACCTTGTCGAGGTTCACATCGCACTGATTGCCGGTCTCACAGGACAGCTTGACGGTGTTGGTGCCCTGATTGAGCCGCACGATCGACCAGGTCTCGGTCCAGCCCTTGTCCCAGGCGCCCTCCTGGGCACCCGCGAAGTTCTTCATCGATATCGGACGGGCATCGGCCTGGCTGTTCACGGTCAGCGTGAGATTGGCGTCCTTGCCGGGCACGCCGTAGTCGACGTAGAGGCGGTACGGGCCGGCCTTCTCGACGTCCAAGGTCCAAGTGGCCGATGCGCCGGGGGTGTTCATGCCCGCGACATAGGTTCCGTTCGCCGAACGTGCGCCGGGCACGTCCTTGGCAGTGGTGGCGCCGCCGTCGAGCCGCAGGCTGCCCGCGTCCTGCTTGGGGAGCTCGCCGGGAGCGGGCTTGGCGGTGGGGTCCTTGCTGGGGGCAACCGAGTCGCCGGCCGTCGGGCCCGGCTTGCTCCCGGTGTCGTTCTTGTCCTTGTTGCCATTGGTCAGCATGGCGACACCGATGCCTATGCACACCACCGCGACCACCGCGACCGCACCGATCAGCAGCCCGTTACGGCGGCGCGGCTCCTGGTCGTAGCCCTGGGCCGGAACGGAACGCGTCCGCTCGCTGCCGGGCAGCGTCTCGGGGGCGGCGTAGTGCGCATTCTGGTTGCCGTACGCCTGCTGCTGGGTCTGCTGAGCGCCGTACTGCCGCTCACCGACCGCACGCACCTGGTTGTACGAGGTTCTCGGGACCCCCGGCTGTCGCGCCGCACCGCCGCCGGCCGCCGAGCCCGGTGCGCCACCGTCGCCGCCTTCCGAGCGGTAGAGGTAGCCGAACGGGTCGTCGTTCTCCGGCGTGTCCGCGCCGTTGTTGCCGGCCGTCATTCCGTGTCACTCCCAAGCGATGTGTACGCATCTGTCTGCGCCGCTACGCGTCCGCGTCATCTGCGCGAACTGTCTCTTTCGGGCCCCCGTCGGCAGCGCGCCGCATCGGCGCAGCCTACCCCTTCGGAGCCCGGCCACGCCGGGCCCGAACAGCCACAAGATCGCTACGGAACGGTGAACGGCAGGTGGGCCGGGGTGGAATGCGGAGAGTGTGAGATACGCGGCATTCCGCTGCGGGACACGGCTCAGCCCGCCCGGCGGTTCGCCTTCGACCGGGACCGCTTCTCGACGTACATCCGCTGGTCGGCCGAGGCCAGCACCTCCTCGGCGGTCATCCCGCAGCTCGCCCAGCCGATACCGAAGCTGGCGCCGACCCGTACCGCCCGGCCGTCCACCCGGATCGGCGGGATGATCGCGTTCCGCAGCCGGACCGCGAGATCCTGGGCATCGGCGGTGCCCAGGCCGTCCGCGAGCACCACGAATTCATCGCCGCCGAGCCGGGCGACCGTATCGCCGTCCCGCACGCCGCTGGTCAGCCGGCGGGCGACCTCGATCAGCACCGCGTCGCCCGTGTGGTGCCCGAAGCGGTCGTTGATCGACTTGAAGCCGTCGAGGTCGCAGAAGAGGACCGCGAGCCCCTTGGAGCCGTCGTCCTCGGCGCCCTCGGCGGGCGCGACGGTGTGCACATGGTGGTCGTAGGTGCCCGGACCACTGCCGTCGAACGGTTCCTTGCCGTCCCGGTAGCCGTGCGGGTCCGCCGAGACGGTGGCCGAGGAGGCGTACGCATCGGCCGCCGAACCCGGCGGGCGGGAGCACAGCCGGGCACCGAGCCGGGCCCGCAGCTCGGCGCTGTTGGGCAGGCCGGTCAGCGAGTCATGGCTGGCGCGGTGCGCGAGCTGGAGCTCGTGCCGCTTGCGCTCCTCGATGTCCTCGACGTGCGTGAGCAGAAACCGGGGCCCGTCGGCGGTGTCGGCGACGACGGAGTTGCGCAGCGAGACCCAGACGTAGGTCCCGTCGCGCCGGGCCAGCCGCAGCTCGGCGCGGCCGCCCTCGGCCGACGTCCGCAGCAGCGTCCCGATGTCCTCCGGGTGGACCAGATCGGAGAACGAATAGCGCCGCATCGCGGAGGCCGGGCGCCCCAGCAGCCGGCACAGTGCATCGTTCGTCCGCAGCAGCCGTCCGTGCTGGTCACCGCCCATTTCCGCGACGGCCATACCGCTCGGCGCGTACTCGAAGGCCTGGCGGAAGCTTTCCTCGCTGGCGCGCAGGGCCTGCTGCTCGCGCTCGAGCCGGACGAGCGCGCGCTGCATATTGGCCCGCAGCCGGGCGTTGCTGATCGCGATGGCGGCCTGGAACGCGTACATCTGCAGCGCCTCCTGGCCCCAGGCGCCGGGGCGCCGGCCGTTGCGCGGCCGGTCGACGGAGATCACGCCGAGCAGCTCGCCGCCGCCGTTGGCCGCGGAGTACATCGGCGCGAACAGCCGGTCCATGGGGTGCCACTCGTCGGGGAACCGCGGCGCGGGCCCGGCCGTGTGCCACTGCGGGACGTCGTCGTCGTCCAGCACCCAGCCCTCGGTGTACGGGATGAAGCACAGGTCACCCCAGCGCTCCCCCATCGACAGCCGGCGCTCCCAGGAGGACCGGGAGCCGACCCGGCCGGCCATCAGCGCCTCGGCGCCCGCGCTGCCGGCCACCGCGGCGACGACGAGATCGCCGTCCGGGCGGACGAGATTGACCGCCGACAGCTCAAAGCCGAGCCCGGCGATCGCGCCGTCGGCAACCGACTGCAAGGTGTCCGCAAGGCTGCGTGCGGTGTTCAGTTCGGCGACCACTTGGTGCAGCTGCCGCAGGGTCGCAAGACGGACGTACGGCTCCGACTCGGTCTCCATCGCTCGCTCTCCCTGAGACCTCGACAGCAACTCCAGGATTCTTCGATCGCCCGATTCCACGCTCTTTCCTCGCCCACTGAATCACAGTGAGCTGTTCACTCGGTACACAGGGTCAACAATTATGGCGCGCTGTGACTCAAGTCACAAGCTGCGAGAGCCTGTTGATGATCTCCAAGAGAGCCTGCTGAGGGGCCTTTCCGCGACCCGATTGCGAGGCCCCCATCCTTCCTGAACGCAAATTCGGGCACCCACTTTCCCGCCACGCACCGTGGCGACACCCCGCCACCACCTCCGCCATTCGACCTAGGACGCGGGTGGTCCCCCGGCCCGATGCGAGGCGAGGGCGGGCGACGCTAGCGTTCATGGCGTGTTCACGAAAACCCCTGCCGCCGAGGCGGCCTCCGGGCCCGCCACCCCTGCCGCACCCGCCGTCGCCCTCGCCTCCACGCCGGGGGGCGCCCCGATCCCGCATGCTGTTGGGGTGAGTGACGACGAATTCCGCGCCGCCCTGTCCCGTCTCGCCGCCGGTGTGGTGCTGATCACCGCGCACGACCCGGACGACGGGCCGCGCGGCGAGGACGTCGGCATGACCGCCACCGCATTCGTTTCGGTGTCCCTCGAACCTCCGCTGGTGATGGTGAGCGTTCGCAATGACTCACGCATGGACGACCTGCTGGTGCACCAGCCGCTGTGGGCCGTCTCGGTGCTGGCGGAGAACCAGCGGCACATTGCCGGGCGATTCGCCATGAAGGGGCGCATCAGCGACCGGCTGCTCTTCAATGACATTCCCCATGTACGGGGCGAAGCGGCCGGCGCACCGCTGATCGGCGGGGCCCTGGCAACCCTGGAGTGCCGAACCGAGCAGCGGGTGGTGGCCGGCGATCACACCCTCGTCATCGGACGCGTACTGGCCGCGTCGGTCCCGGGCGGGGACCCGGGCCCCCTCACCTACTTCCGCGGGAAGTACCGGCAGCTGAGCTGAGCCGACAGCGGCAGGGCCTCACCCGGAGGAGCCCCTCCACTTCCTCGCCCAGGGTGTCCGCCCGCCCAGACCAGGGCAGGGCGTACACCCGCCGATCGGGCCCTCAGCCCCAATCGCGACCCGAGCGACCGCGCTTCGTGTCGCCGCGCTGCTTTTTCTCGCGCAGCCGACGCTCGTTGATGCCGCGCGGGATCCGCGACTTGCGGCGCGGCTTGGGCGGTGGGGCGGTGGCCTCGGCGAGCAGCGCCGCCAGCCGGACCGCCGCGGTCTCGCGGTTTCGCCACTGGGAGCGGTGCTCGGAGGCCCGTACGGACAGCACGCCGTCGACCAGGCGTCCTGCCAGCCGCTCCTGGGCGCGCGCCTTCCACACCTCGGGCAGCGCCTGCGTCTTGACGAGGTCGAAGCGCAGCTCCACTTGGCTGTCGCTGGTGTTGACGTGCTGGCCGCCCGGACCGGAGGACCGCGAGAAACGCCATACGAGCTCGGCCTCTGGAAGGACGACCGAACCGCGGATGACATAGGGCCCGGACATGTGACCTATGGTCTCGCGCAATCCAGGCCGCCGTCACCCGCTTTTCGGCTCCCCACGCCAAGTGTCCGCATCAGGATTCGGCAAAGTAAGTAAAGGGAGCTGGAACCTCGCGGTCCCCTGACGGCGTTGTGAGGGGAGACGGTAGCTTCGTCCGCAGTACGAAGCCCGACGCTTCGGCGACTCGACGAATCGACAAGGAAAGGGACATCCCATGGCTGTAAGCCTGTCCAAGGGCGGCAACGTCTCCCTCACCAAGGAGGCACCGGGCCTGACCGCCGTCACGGTCGGCCTCGGCTGGGACGTCCGCACCACCACCGGCACGGACTTCGACCTCGACGCGAGCGCGATCGCGGTCAACCCGAGCGGCAAGGTGTTCTCGGACCAGCACTTCGTCTTCTTCAACAACAAGGCGACGCCGGACCAGACCATCGTGCACACCGGTGACAACGTCACCGGCCAGGGCGAGGGCGACGACGAGCAGATCAACGTGAACCTGGCCGGCCTGCCGGCCGACGTCGACAAGATCGTCTTCCCGGTCTCGATCTACGACGCCGAGAGCCGCAGCCAGAACTTCGGCCAGGTGCGCAACGCGTACATCCGCATCGTCAACCAGGCCGGCGGCACCGAGCTCGCCCGCTACGACCTCAGCGAGGACGCGGCGACCGAGACCGCCATGGTCTTCGGCGAGCTCTACCGCAACGGCGCGGAGTGGAAGTTCCGCGCGGTGGGCCAGGGCTACGCCTCCGGCCTGGCGGGCATTGCGCAGGACTTCGGCGTCAACGTCTGAGGATTGCGCGAGTGACGGCTGCGCGTATGACGGTTGTGCGTTTGCGCGTTTGACGTTCGCGTTTCGGCTGAGGGCCGGTCTCCCCGATGGGGGGGCCGGCCCTCAGCCCTTTTCCGGGGGCGCGACCGCACCTCCGCTCGCCTCAGGCGGCCGCGCCCACAGTGGCTTCGGGCGGCGCTTCGGGCGGCGCGGCCAGTGCCGCCACCGCGTCCAGCGAGAGTCCGAGCGCGCCGGCCAGCCCGGCGACCGTGAAGAACGCCGGTGTCGGCACCCGGCCGGTCTCGATCTTGCGCAGCGTCTCGGCGGACAAACCCGCCGCCGCCGCGACCTCGACCATGCTCCGCTCGCCGCGCGCCGTACGCAGGAGCGCGCCCAGCCGCTCGCCGCGTTCGCGCTCCCAGGGGGTCAGTGGAGTTCGCACCATGCCCGTGATACTAATACCGGTAAACAAATACCGGTATTAGTTTACCGGTTCGAGTGCGGGCACCGCCGACGCCGGGCCCGCCGGTACTGGAGGTCGTGAGCATGGTGGAGATCAAGACGGATGCCTCGCTGGAGGCGATGCGGGTGGCCGGACGGGTGGTCGCCGACGCCCTGGCAGCGGTGCGCGCCGCAGCCGCGCCCGGCGTCCGGCTGCTGGAGCTGGACGAGGTCGCCCGCGCGGTCCTGCGCGAGGCCGGCGCCACGTCCCCCTTCCTGGGCTACCGCCCGTCCTTCGCCTCCACCCCGTTCCCCGCCGTCATCTGCACCTCCGTCAACGACGCGATCGTGCACGGCATTCCGGACGCATACCGGCTGCGGGACGGCGACCTGGTGAGCATCGACTGCGGCGCGGTCGTGGACGGATGGGCGGGCGACTCGGCCATCAGCTTCACGGTCGGCACGCCCCGCCCCGAGGACGTACGGCTGAAGGAAACCACCCAGCAGGCACTGGAGGCGGGCATCGCGGCGGCCGTGGTCGGCGCCCGGATCGGCGACATCTCGCATGCCATCGGCAGCGTCGGACGGGCGGCCGGATACGGCATCCCCGAGGACTTCGGCGGACACGGCATCGGCCGCAAGATGCACGAGGACCCGCCGGTCCCCAACGACGGCCGCCCCGGCCGCGGTTTCGTCCTGCGCCACGGCCTCGTCCTCGCCATCGAGCCGATGCTGCTCTCCGGCGGCCGCGACACGTACTACGTGGCGGACGACGGCTGGACGCTACGGACCACGGACGCCGGCCGCGCCGCCCACTTCGAGCACACCGTCGCGATCACGGAGGACGGGCCGCGGGTGCTGACGATGCCGTAGGGGCGTACGTCAGGCCGACGGGGTTCGCGTCAGGCCGACGGGGTTCGCGTCAGGCCGACGGGGTTCGCGTCAGGCCTACGGGGTTCGCGTCAGACCTACGGGGTTCGCGTCAGACCTACGGGGTTCGCGTCAGACCTACGGGGTTCGCGTCAGGCCGGCGCGATGTGCGTCCGGCCTCCGCGATGCGCGTCAGGCTGACGAGATTCCCGTACGTATCCCCGCGGGACCGCCGTCCGTAGCGTGCGGGCGGCGCCCGCTACTTGCCCAGCGCCTGCGCGCCGGCCTGGGCGAACTGCTCGTCGGCGGCACCGCTCGGGGCGCCCGCCACACCGATCCCGGCGATCGGCGCGCCCTGCGACTGCACCGGGGCGCCTCCCGCCAGGAAGAGGGTGCCGGGGATGTCCTTGAGCGTGGGCGCCTGGTCGAGGCGCTTGACCAGCTCGGACGTCGGAGCGTTCCAGGAGACGGCGGTGTACGCCTTCTTCGCCGCCGACTCGTACGACTGCGGGCCCGCGCCGTCGCCGCGCAGCTGGACGAGCGTGTTGCCGTTGCGGTCCACGACGGCGACCGAGATCTTCTGGCCCTCCTGCTTCGCGGCGTCCACGGCGGCCTGCGCGGCCTTGGTGGCGGCGGCGAGGGTGAGGTGGGTGGTGTGGGTGAGGTTCTTGGTGTCGGTGGCCGGGGAAGCGGCGGGCGCGGACTTCGCGGTGTTCGACGACGGGGCGGCGGTCGCGGATACGGCACCGAAGGTGCCCGCGCCGGCCAGGGCGACGGCGGCGGCACCGGTGACGATGCGTGCGCGGAACGAGAGTTTCTTCGCGATCGGGTTCATGTCCCCATCGTCGAAGGCGCGCGGGCCCGCACGGGTCGGCGTACCGGCTGTCATGGCCGTGCATGATGGTGGATACGGGGGTCAGCCGATCGGTTGATACGGACCGCTCTCCACCTGGGTTACGACTACGGGGAACGAACCCTGGAGAGCCCGCTAGGAGATCCGAAGCGACGTGCACCACACGTACCCCACCCAGCAGCAGCCCCCAGCGCCGGATCCGAACCCCGACGCCCGCTGGCTCGGCCCCGTCATGCACACGGCGTTCTTCCTGCTCCTGGCCGCCTCGCTCGCCCGCTTCCTGATCCGGCACCCGGGCGAGCCCCGCACTCCCTGGATCATCGCCCTCAGCCTCGTCCTCGCCGTCCTGTACGTCCTCGGCCCGGCGCTCGGCCCCCGCACGGACGATGAGCGCCGCCCTGCCGCCCGCCGCCTTGTCTGGCTGGGCGCGGTGGTCGCGATCTGGGTCGTCCTCGTCCTGCTCGCGCCGAGCTTCGCCTGGTGCGCGGTGCCGCTCTTCTATACGGGGCTGCGCACCCTGCCCGCCGGTGCCGCCTCGCTGCTCGTCGGCGTGCTCACCGCGTTCGTCGTCGTCGCCCAACTCCGGCTGTCCACCGGCTTCGACCCGAATCTGCTGCTCGCGCCGCCGGCCGTCGCCGCCCTCGCCACCGCCGTCTTCGTCCATATGGAACGCCAGGCGGCCCGGCAGCGGGCACTGATCGACGATCTGCTCCGCACCCGCCGCGAACTGGCCGCCACGGAACGGCGCGAGGGCACGCTCGCCGAGCGGCAGCGACTGTCGATGGAGATCCACGACACGCTCGCCCAGGGACTGTCGAGCCAGCAGATGCTGCTGCAGGCCGCCGACCGCACCTGGGACACGGCCCCGGACACCGCCCGCGGCCATGTCCGTACGGCCACCGAAATCACCGCCCGCAATCTCGCCGAGGCCCGCCGCTTTGTGCACGACCTCGCCCCGGCGGACCTCGCCGACGGCACCTCGCTACCCGAAGCACTGCGCGAACTCGCCCTCCGCAGCGGTGAGTTGACGTCCGAGGGCGGCGCAACCGACGAGGGCGGCGCGCCCTCGTGGACCGGCGACGCCGCCGAAACGGGCGCTGCCACCGATGCGGGCGCCACAGACGGGGCCCCCGCAGCCGCCGATACGGACGCGGTCACCGAGGCCGGCGCCACAGACAGGGCCCCCGCAGCCTCCGAAACCGCCGCAGGCACCGCAGGCACCGCAGCCGCCGCAGCGGGGACCAGCACGTCTGCCGGAGCCGCAGCAGCCACGGAGACCGGCACCCCGAACGGGAGTCTCGCGCCCTCCGGGACCGCGGCATGCGCCGAGACCGGCACCGCAACCGGGACTCACGCACCCTCCGGAACCGCGGCGTCCGCCGAGGCCAGCGCACTCTCGTGGACTGCCACCACCTCCGAAGCCGGCGACGCAGCCGGCACCCGCGTCCCCTCCCGGACCGCCGCATCCGCCGAGACCCCCGCCGCAACCAAAAGCCCCGCACCTTCCGGCGCCGCCGTATCCGCCGTATCCGCCGTATCCGCCGTATCCGCCGGGACGGGAGCGGCCGCCGGGGCGCGCACGCCCTCGCGGACCGCCCCGTTCGGCGAGCCCGGCACCTCGCCCACCACCCCGCCCCTTGCCATCCGCCTCCACCTGGACGGCACGCCCGCGCCGCTCCCCGACCGGGTGCAGTCCGCTCTGCTGCGGATCGCCCAGGGCGCGCTCGCCAACGTCCGGGAGCACGCCGCCGCGACCACCGTCGCCCTGACCCTCACCTACCTCGGCGACCAGGTTGTGCTGGACATCGCCGACGACGGCCGCGGCTTCACGCCCACCGACCCGGCAGCGCCGGCCACCCCCGGGCGCGAACGCGGCCACGGCCTGCCCGCCATGCGTGCCCGGGTGCGGCAGCTCGGCGGCACCCTCACCGTCGAGTCCGCGCCGGGCGAGGGCACCGTCCTGTCCGCCGCCGTCCCCCTGGAGCCCGCCCCATGACCCACCCCCCGTCCGACCCCGGGCCCGTACGCGTCCTGCTCTGCGACGACCATGCCGTCGTACGCGCCGGGCTGCTGGCCCTCCTCAGCAGCGCACCCGGAATCGAGGTCGTCGGCGAAGCCGGGGACGGTGCGGAGGCCGTGGCAACGGCCGCCAAACTCTGCCCCGACGTCGTCCTGATGGACCTCCAGCTCGGCCCCGGCATCGATGGCATCGAGGCCACCCGCCGCATCACCCGCCTGCGCCCCACCCCCCATGTCCTGGTCCTGACCACCTACGACACCGACGCCGACATCACCCGCGCCATCGAGGCCGGCGCCACCGGCTACCTCCTCAAGGCCGAGCGGCCCGACGAACTCTTCGCCGCCATCCACGCCGCCGCCCAGGGCCGCAGCACCCTCTCCGCACCGGTCGCCCATCGCGTACTGGCCCAGATGCGCAGCCCCCGCCCCACGCTCACCGACCGCGAACGCGACATTCTCGGCCAGCTCGCGCGTGGCCTGGGCAACCGCGAGATCGCCCGCGCCCTCTTCATCAGCGAGGCCACGGTCAAGACGCACCTGGGCCGCATCTACGACAAGCTCGGCGTGGACACCCGCGCGGGCGCGGTCTCGGTCGCCAAGGAGCAGCGGCTGCTGCCCTGAGCCGTACGCGGTGTCCCGCGCTGCGCCGCTCAGGCCGGTCGGCGGGGTCGGCCGGGAGGACGGTCCGGTCCGGACGGTCCACCCACCCGACCCGCCCGACCGGCGTGACACCATCAAGGACGTGATCGACCTCGGCTATTCCCTCTCCCCTCGCTTTCCGGATCCCTCGCAGCTGGACTACCGGACCGCGGACGTGCGCACCCTGCGCCACGACCTCTTCTGCGGCGACGTCTATATCGCCGACACCAAGGCGGACCGCGAGCTGTCCACCGCCTGGGGCTGGGTGCCCGTTCTGGACTTCGCCTGGGCGCTGTGCGACATCGTCGAGCAACTCGACACCGACCCCCGCGGCAGCCGCTCGGCCCGTCCCGTCCACGCCGAGCTGGACTTCACCGAATCCACCGACCGGATGCTCTTCGAGCGGCGCTTCGGGTGGGTGGACATCGCCGCCGACTGGATGCCGGCCGACGAGGCCCCGCTCACCTTCAACCACGCCGCACTGCGCCGCGAGGCCCGCGACTTCCTGCACGATCTGATCGCCGACCTCACCGATATGCACGACGGCCTCGGCGACAACCCCGTCATCTGGGACCTCCAGGCCCGCTTCCCCCGCGTGTGAGCCACCTGCCCGCCCAATGGGCCCGGCCGCCCACTTCGCCCGTACGCCCATCCGCCACTCCCCCCGCCAGTCCACCCGCTACCCCATCCGCTACTCCACCCGTACTCCTATCTGTGCCGCGAACACCGGGGCCAGATCGAGGAGTTGGGCCGCGCTGATCACCGCGCCTGACAGCCGGTCGATGCCCCGCGCGATGTCCACTGTGGCCGCGCCCCGCAGATCGACGTCCCTCATCCGCGCCTCGCTGAAATCCACCCGCGCCAGAGTGCAGTCGTCGAACGTCACCCGCTCCAGCTCCGCTCCCGAGAAATCCGCCTCGACCAGCACACACCCCTCGAAGGCGACATCCCGCAACTTCGCCTGCCGCAGATTCGGGAAGTCGATCTTCCCGCCGCGCACCACGACCCGCTCCAGCACCGCCCCGTGCAGCTGCGTCCCGCCGAGCCGGGCGTCCGTCACCTCCACATCGCGCAGGGACGCCTGCGAGAGGTCCGTACCGACCCCGCGCACCCCGCTCAGCACGCTGTCGATGATCCGGGCCCGGCTCAGCACCGTCTCGTCCAGCGCGCACCGCCGCATCGCGCAGTCCAGGAACCGGGCACCGTGCGCCGCCTGCCCCGCCCAGTCGGCCTCCGTGAACTCCAGCCCGTCGTAGTCCCCTTCGGATTCCAGCGCCCCGCCGTCGTGCGGCCGCAGCTCCGGCAACCGCACCTCGGGCCGCCGCACCGCCCGTACCGTCGTCCCCTTGCCGCGCCCTGCCACGCGATCACCGCCTTTCATCGCTCGTCACGTCATCGCTCGTCACGTCACCGCTCATCACGTGACCGCTCGTCACGCCTGCACACCCCATCGTGAACCACGCCACTGACAATCGCCCTGGCCTGTGGATAACCGTCGAGCCGCGAAAAACTGCCGAGCGGCGACGGGGAGTTGACCTCAACCAAACCTGAGGTAGCAGGCTGGCGGCAGCCGGGCGGCCGAACCGCCCCGCGCCACCCGCCTCCCTCCAAGGAGTAGCCCGCCATGCACGCGATACGACTGCACGCCTTCGGCCCGGCAGACAACCTCCGCTACGAGTCCGCCGACGACCCGCAGCCCGGCCCGGGCGAGGTGCGTATCGCCGTGGCAGCGGCCGGCGTCCACCTCCTGGACACGGCTTTGCGCGACGGGATGAAGCGCGGTCCGGCGCCGCTTCCCGAGCTGCCGACCGTGCCCGGCCGCGAGGTCGCCGGCACCGTCGAGGCGCTCGGCGAGGGCGCCGACCCCGTATGGCTCGGCCGGCGCGTCGTCGCCCACCTGGGCATGGCCCCTGGCGGCTATGCCGAACGCGCCGTGGTCGCCGCCGACCGCCTGCATCCCCTTCCTGACGGGCTCGACGCGGGCCAGGCCGTCGCCATGATCGGCACCGGCCGTACGACCATGGGCATCCTGCGCTTCGCCGACCTCACCGCCGACGACATCGCGATCATCCCGGCGGCCGCCGGCGGCATCGGCTCGCTCCTCGTCCAGCACGCCAAGAACACCGGCGCCACCGCCATCGGCCTGGCCGGCGGCCCGGCCAAGACCGCGCGGGTCCGTGAAATGGGCGCCGACCTCGCCGTCGACTACACCGACGACGGCTGGCCCTCCCTCGTACGCGCCTTCCTCGACGACCGCCGCGCGCCCGGCGCCACCATCGTCTTCGACTCGGTCGGCGGCGCCCCCGGCCGCGCCGCCGTCGGCCTTCTGGCCCCCGGAGGCCGCCACCTCGTCTTCGGCTGGTCCGCGGGCGGCCTGCTCACGGGCGGCCCGCTGGAGTTCGCGGACGGCGAGCTGACGGCCCGCGGCATCACGTCCCAGCACGTCCTGGGCCCGCCCATGCTGGCCAAGGTGGGCGGTGACAACCCGATCCGCACCCTGGAGGCGGAGGCCCTCGCCGAGGCGGCGGCCGGCCGGCTCGTCCCGATGGTCCAGCGCTTCCCCCTGGCCGCGGCTGCCGCCGCCCACCGCGCCCTGGAGACCCGCGCCACGATGGGCAAGGTGGTCCTGGTGCCCTAGTGGAAGGGGCAAGCGGGGTGCCGTACCGGACGCGCCGAGGCGCGGTGGCGGAAGCGCCCGGGGGTGCCGTAAGAAGGCGGCCGGCCGGGACCCCACCCCCCTACCGCACCACCGCCATCCCCCTCTCCGTCTCATTCAGCCGCCGCCCGCCCGACTCCGTACACGTCACGATGTCCTCGATCCGCACCCCGAACCGCCCCGGCAGATAGATGCCCGGTTCGATGGAGAAGCACATGCCCGCCACCAGCGGCAGATGCTCGCCCTCGACCAGATAGGGCGGCTCGTGCGTGGTCACCCCGATCCCGTGCCCGGTCCGGTGGATGAAGTACTCGCCGTACCCCGCCGCCTTGATGACCCTCCTGGCCACCCGGTCGATGTCCTGGCAGGCGACCCCGGGCCGTACCGCCTCGAACGCCGCCTGCTGCGCCTCCCGCACGATGTCGTGCACCTTGCGCTCCTCGGCGCCGGGCTCCCCGACATGCACGGTCCGCGTGGTGTCCGACCCGTACCCGTCCTTGAGCCCGCCGAAATCGAGCACCACCATGTCGCCGTCCTCGATGACCCGCTCCCCCGCCTCATGGTGCGGATCGGCGCCATTGGGGCCGGACCCCACCACCGTGAAATCCACCTGGCTGTGCCCGTGCTCGATCAGCAGCCGCGCCAGATCCGCCGCCACCTCGGACTCCCGGCGCCCGCCGAACCGTACGCCCAGGATCTTCTCGTACGTCGCATCCGCAGCCGCCCCGGCCGCCGCCAGCCGCGCCACCTCATGCGCATCCTTGACGGCGCGCAGCATCGGCAGCGCCTCCGACAGCGCCCGGTACCCGCTCCCCGGCAGCGACCGCTGCAGCCCCAGCAGATGCATCGCCCAGGTCGCGTCCGACACCCCGTAACGCCCATCCGGATCCAGCCACTTGGCCAGCTCCTCGTACGGGTTCGCACCATCCGTCCACCCCGCCACGTCCATCGCCCCCGCCCCGGCCGCCCGCTCCGCATCGGGCTGCTCCAGTACAGGCACCAGCAGCCGCGGCCGCCGCCCCGCCGCGATCACCAGGGCGGTCAGCCGCTCGGTCGCCGCGGGGGGCCGGTAGCCGCACAGCCACACCAGATCCGGCCCCGGCGTCACCATCAGCCCCGCCAGCCCGGCATCGGCGGCGGCCTGCGCCGCCCGCACCATGCGCCGCTCGTGGTCGTCCCGCGTCATCGAAGTCACCATGCCGGCGAATTTACGCCGCTGCGCCCCCTACGTCCCGCGTACATTCCCGTCCGCCGCGACCCCCTGCCGCACTCATCACCCGAGCGCCGACCCACGCAAATCCCTCTCCCGTGAACCGCCAGCCAGATGATCACCGGCTTCACGGAGACAACGGAGGCAGCCGGAGGCAATCAGACGCAGACGGAGGCAATCGGAGGTAGACAGATCTAGACGGAGCTAGACGGAGATAAACAGCCCCTCAGGACGGATAAGAGGCCCGCACCCAATGAGGCGGATCTGAGCCGGCGGCTGTGGCCGGACTGCGGGTTCGGAGTTGGCCTGTCCGTGGGAACGCAACCACGGATGGCGTCGGATGAACGGTGGGAGCTGGTCGGGCCGTTGCTAGCGCGCAAGGAGCACCGATTCCCGTATCCGGGGCGCAAGCCGCCGGCGGACCGGCAGCGGCCGTGCGGGATTCTGTACGTGCTCCACAACGACATCTCCATGCGCCACAACGGCATCCAGCGGGAACACCCGCCCAGAGAGCTGGGCGTGGTCATCCACCAGCTTCGGTGGCTGCCCAGGTCGTCCCGCCGCACCACCCTGACGCCGACGGCTTCGTGGGATGCAGGAGGATGTCCAGGCTCCTGCATCCGATGACATGAGGGAACCACCCACCGTGACCCACCAGCCGCCACAGATGCCACCGCCCGGACATGGCGCCCCGCAGCCGCCATATCCCGGCGCGCCATTTCCGCCGCAGACAGGCCCGACGCCGCCAACCGGGCTGCCGGCCTATGGGGGCGCGAGCTTCGCTGCGCAGCCTCCGGCTCCACCCAAGCGCCGCACCGGACTGATCGTGACCATCGTCCTGGTTGTCGTCGCGCTGCTCGCCGGAGGCGGCATTCTGGCGTGGTCGAAGCTCAGCGGTGGGGATGACGCCGAGCCGCGACAGGGGCAAGCGCAGAGCCAAGAACGGGAACAGGACCAGGGGCAGGACCAGGGGCAGGACCAGGACCAGGACCAGGGGCAGGACCAGGGGCAGAACACCTCCAAGGGGGTGAAGCTGACAACCCCCAAGGTGGTGAAGTCGACGCCGGTCGAACTTCGCTACGACGCCAAGGCCACCGCGCAGATGTACCCGCCGGAAAAGCGGAACCCCTCGTTGTACCCGGAGTTCAAGGGCCTGGCCCAGACCGACTCGGCCTACCACCCGAAGAACAACGACTCGGTCATGCTGGGCGTCCACACCGGTGCGGGTACGGTATCCAGCCCCGCGCAGCGGGTGACGGCAGCGTTCGGCCCGAACGAGATGGCCGTCGCGCCGAAGAACTTCGCTCTCCAGGACCCCGACGCGAAGGGAGCCATCCTGCGCTGCGGCATCTCCAAAAGCGACGGCGTCTACATACCCATATGCATCTGGGCCGACAGCACCTCGGTCGGCGACGTGCTCGGGGTGGGGGACGCGGCCTCGCGCTCCCTCAAGAAGGTCGACCTGAAGACGCTTGCGCAGCAGACGAGTGACCTGCGCAAGGCAATGCGCAGCGGCTCCGCCGGCTGACCCGTCCCGCACCCAAAACGGCGACGCAGACTTCATGAGGTCTGCGCCGCCGTTCAATACGAGGATGACGCGCCGTCATCTGTCATGGCGGTCACCTCCACCCGATCCGCCCGCACGACTCCCCGGCACGGCTGCCCCCCCGCTCACCACCTCCGGCTTGGCCCCTCGCGCCCCGATGGAGGTCCATGGAGGTCCATAGAGACCCTCGGTCACAGCCAGATCAGCGTGAGCGTGACCATGGGCGCGTACGCACATGTGACCCAGGGCACACAGCCGGAAGCAATCAGCCACACGGACCGGCCACTGAAGCAGCGGCTCGCCCCCGGCCGACCACCCGCGTCGATGTCACCCGTGAATCTCAGCCGTAGACCTTCAGCCGTAGATCTCCCCCACAGACGTCAGAAGCCCCAGGTCATCACCGACCCGGGGCTTCGTCCCTGCTCAAACACAGAGCCCCCTGTCGGATTCGAACCGACGACCTTCGCTTTACAAGAGCGGTGCTCTGGCCAGCTGAGCTAAGGAGGCGTGCGGGAAGAAGTGTACCCAGGCGTGCCGGATGCCCGTCGCCCTATTTCGGTGACGGGCGGGCCTGGCGATTTTCGTGACCTCAGGGCTACTGACATGGGGCCGCGCCGAGGGTAGCGTCACGGCCAGTCCACCACGGTGGACTACACCTCTCCTTTACTCGGATCGTCCGGCACGTTCCTGCCGGTGAAGGGATTCATCACCATGGCTACGGTCACGTACGACCAGGCAACCCGCATCTACCCGGGTTCCGACAAGCCCGCCGTCGACAAGCTCGACATCGCCATCGAGGACGGCGAGTTCCTCGTCCTCGTCGGCCCCTCCGGTTGCGGCAAGTCCACCTCGCTGCGGATGCTCGCGGGGCTGGAGGATGTCGACGGAGGCGTCATCCGCATCGGGGACCGCGATGTCACCCACCTTCCGCCCAAGGACCGGGACATCGCGATGGTGTTCCAGAACTACGCGCTCTACCCGCATATGACGGTCGCCGACAACATGGGCTTTGCGCTCAAGATCGCCGGGGTGCCGAAGGCGGAGATCCGGCAGAAGGTCGAGGACGCGGCGAAGATCCTGGACCTCACGGAGTACCTGGGGCGCAAGCCCAAGGCGCTCTCCGGTGGTCAGCGGCAGCGGGTCGCGATGGGGCGGGCGATCGTCCGGGAGCCGCAGGTGTTCCTGATGGACGAGCCGCTGTCCAACCTGGACGCGAAGCTGCGGGTGCAGACCCGTACGCAGATCGCGGGGCTGCAGCGGCGGCTCGGGATCACGACGGTGTACGTCACGCACGACCAGGTCGAGGCCATGACCATGGGCGACCGGGTGGCCGTCCTCAAGGACGGGCTGCTGCAGCAGATCGACTCGCCGCGGAACATGTACGACCGCCCGGCCAACCTCTTCGTGGCGGGATTCATCGGGTCGCCCGCGATGAACCTGGTGGAGGTGCCGATCACCGACGGCGGCGTGAAGTTCGGCAACAGCGTGGTGCCGGTGAACCGGGAGGCGCTGACCGCGGCCGCCGACAAGGGCGACCGTACGGTGACCGTGGGCGTGCGGCCCGAGCACTTCGAGATCGTCGAGCAGAACGGCGCCGCCGCGAAGTCGCTGTCCAAGGAGAGCGCGGACGCGCCGGCCGGCCTGGCCATCACGGTCAACGTCGTCGAGGAGCTCGGCGCCGACGGCTATGTCTACGGCACCGCGGAGGTCGGCGGCGAGGTCAAGGACCTGGTCGTACGGGTCAACGGCCGCCAGGTCCCGGCGAAGGGCACCCAGCTGCACGTCGTACCGACGCCGGGTGAGACGCATGTCTTCTCCACGTCGTCCGGGGAGCGTCTCAGCGACTGAGCTCGGCGCGAAAGACGTGACCGCGTGAAGGCGTGACAGGCGGCGGTCGGTGCCGGGGGTCGTACCCGGCACCGACCGCCGTCGCCGTCGTCGTCACACGAACCGCGGAGAGGCGAAACGACCGCCCCTGCCCCGCCGCCACTCCCCCTACACCCGCCACGCCGATACACGTCGACAAATACCCCGGCAGAACTGGCTTTTCGCACCGATGCGTCAACCCCATAACCGCACCGACGAGCCAATCCGTCCCTCGATAAGGTGACCAAATGTCGCCAAATCATCACTGCTCGCTACCATCACGACCGTGAACTCCGCAGCCCGCCGCATCGGCCGAACTCTCGCCCTTGTCCTGCCTGTCGTCCTCGTGCTCTCCGGGACTCTCGCGGTCACCCGCGTCCCGTGGGCGTCGCAGGCCGCCGAATCGCAGGTACTGACCGCGTCCTCCGGGAAGGCCGCCATCAAGGCCGCCCCCCAGGCCCCACGAGCCGCCCAGGACATCCTCCGGGACCGCCTCCTGCTCGATCTCCAGGAGAAGGACCCTGGAGTCGCCCTCACCCACCTCCAGGAGGCGGTGAACGCCCAGCCCCGGAAGCTGGCCAAGCACTGCGCCTCCATCGCCCGCTCCCTCGGCCGCGCCGCGGTCGCCAAGTACGGCGCCACACACCGCGCCCAGGCCTACTCCCGCCCGGTCTGTGACACCTCCTTCGCCACCGGCGTCGTCACCGCCGCTCACTGACCCCGACCGCACCGCATAAGGTGCGAACCATGGCAGACGCCCCGTATCCGTACCCCACGCAGGCCGTGGTCCTGGCCGGCGGCCAGGGCTCACGCCTTCGCCCGTACACCGACGACCGGCCCAAGCCGATGGTCGAGATTCCCGGGACCGGGACCCCGATCATCGGCCACCAACTGAACTGGCTGGCCGAAGAAGGCGTCACCGACGCCGTCATCTCCTGCGGCCACCTCGCCGAGGTGCTCCAGGACTGGCTCGACCGGGCCCAACTGCCCTTGCGCGTCACGACCGTTGTCGAGACCGAACCGCTGGGCCGCGGCGGCGGACTCAAACACGCCGCCGCCTTCCTCCCGCGCCCGGACGAGCCCTGGTACGCCACCAACGGCGACATCTGGACCCGCTTCCCGCTCCGCGAGATGGCCGCCTTCCACCACGAGCGCGACGCCGACGCCACCCTCGCACTGGCCCGCCCGCGGATTCCCTGGGGCGTCGTCGAGACCGACGCCTACGGACACGTCCTGGACTTCATCGAGGCCCCGCCCTCCCCGTATCTCATCAACGCGGGCGTCTACGCCTTCTCCGCGGCCTTCCAGGACCTGCTGCCCGCCCGCGGCGACCACGAGCGCACCACCTTCCCGCGCCTTGCCCGCGAACGCCGGCTGGCCGGCTATCCGCTCCCCCACGGGGCCTACTGGCGTGCCATCGACACCGCCAAGGACCTCACCGAGGCCGCCAAGGAGCTGGGCACACACGGGCGTTGAGCCCCCCCCAGACGCACAGCCCAGAGCACCAAGCCCGCAGCCACAGCCACAGCCACAGCCACAGCCCGCAACAGCACGGCCCGCCCTTGGTGCCGCTGCCCCATACACGTCCGTACACACAGCTGTCCCCGACCACCCTTGCGGTGATCGGGGACAGCTGCGCGCGCCGGACGGATCAGCCCAGGAGGCCGCCCAGGGTGCTGCCGCGGCCGGAGTCGCTGTCGGATTCCGAGGGGCTGCTGCTCGTACCGCCGCCGGTGGTGCCGCCGCCCGTGCCGCCGGAGCTCGGGGTGGCACGGCTGGGGGACGAGGTACGGGACGGGACGGTCTGCTGCGGCGGGCCGCTGGTGGTCGCGCCGCCGGGCTGGGCGGCGCCGCTGGTGGTACCGGCGGTGGGCGCCGTCGAGGCGGACGGACGGCCGCGTGTGCCCGCCGTGTGCGAGGCGTCGGCGGAGGGCGTGCCGGGGCGCCGCGGGGTGCCGTTGCCCGTGTGGCGCTGGCCGGGCCGGGTGGCCTTCTTGCCGGGGCGGGGCAGCGGCGTACCGGGGAGGTTGTTGATCGCGGGCTCGCCGGGCCGCGGTACGGGCGCAACCGTCGCGGACCGTACGGCACCGCCGAGCAGCGACCCGATGAGCAGGGTCAGCCCGGCCACCACCGCGGTCATCACCGCGCCGCGCCGCAGCACCCGGCGCCGCAGCTCACCGACCTCGACCCGCGGGCCGAGCCGCCGCCAGGCCTCGCCGGCCAGCCGCCCGTCCATGGAGTAGACCGGGGCGCCCGCGATGATCAGCGGGCTCCAGGCGGCGAGGTAGATGATGTCGGGGGCGTCGTACGCCGGGACCGTGCGCCAGCTGACCGTCATCAGCAGCGCCGCGGAGAGCAGCGCGCCGATCGACGCGGCGACGCGCTGCCACAGCCCGCAGATGGTCAGGACGCCGACGACGACCTGGAGGAAGGCGACGGTCAGTCCGGCGCCGACGGGGTGCGAGACGGCGAAGTCGCGCAGCGGCACGGCCAGCGCCCAGGGGTCCAGCGACAGCAGCCACTTGACCATCGAGCCCCGCTCGCCGCCGTCGAAGTAGACGGGGTCGCAGAGCTTGCCCATGCCGGCGTAGACGGAGATCAGACCGAGGAAGATGCGCAGCGGGAGCAGGACGACGCCCAGGTTCATCCGGCGGCCCGGGTAGTACGCATGCCGTACGGAGTCGCCGCCGCGCCGCTTGGTGTCGTAGCGGTCCCGGGCCTCGAAGTGGTCGTCGTCGTAGCCGTCGTCCGCGCGGTCGTCGTCGGCGCGGCCGCCGTCGCCGTGGGGGTGGTCGCCGTAGGCGCTGCCGACGGGGCGTACGCCGCGCAGCAGGTTGTTGTCGGATTCGAGGGGTCCACGCTGGCCGACGACCGTCGGGGTGGGAGCGTCGTCGACGCGGATCCGGGGCAGGACCTGGGTCGTTCCGACGTCCTCGCCCTGGCTGCCGTCCAGGCCGATGCCCGCGTTGCGTACCGCGTGCAGGAGTTGGGTGGTGGCGCCGGCGGTGCCGCCCGGTGCCGTACGGCCGCTCCACACCACGGGCGCCCGCCGTCTGGCGGGGGCGGACGACCCCCGGATGACGGGGATCCGCGCGGTGTCGGCCATGGTGTTGCCCACTGCGCCCGTTACGGGTCCGGCGAGCTGCACTCGGAAACTGGCGTGGTTGACAATGACCTGCGCGGGATCGCACGGCACCTTGACCGAGCTCAGGATGGGCTCGTCATCGAAGCCCGGCGAGCGTCCCCCCGTAGGCGTGCGGGGTGTTCTGGTGTCCACGCTCATCTAACCGAGTGACCCGCGGTTAAGACACTGCCTTGACCTGTTCTCTCTGTCCGAGACCCGTCAAAGGCCCGCAATGAGGGGAAGCCGTACGGAGAGGCGTACGCAGTGTCAGCGCGTGTCCCGGGCCGACGGGCGGCCCGGGGACACCCGGCTCACTCAGGCGCGGCGGCGCGCCGCCTCCCACAGGACCACACCGGCCGCGACACCGGCGTTCAGCGACTCGGCACCGCCCGGCATCGGGATCCGCACCCGTACGTCGCAGGTCTCGCCGACCAGCCGCGACAGACCCTTGCCCTCGCTGCCGACCACGATGACCACCGGGCCGTCCAGCGCCGCGACGTCCTGCAGCTCCAGCTCGCCGTCCGCGGCGAGGCCGACGACCGTCAGGCCCGCCTTCTGGTACGACTCCAGGGCGCGGGTCATGTTGGTGGCACGGGCGACCGGCGTACGGGCCGCGGCGCCCGCCGAGGTCTTCCAGGCACCGGCCGTCATCCCGGCCGCGCGGCGCTCCGGCACGACCACGCCGTGGCCGCCGAAGGCGGAGACGGACCGGACGACCGCACCCAGGTTGCGCGGGTCGGTGACGCCGTCCAGCGCGACGATCAGCGGGTCCTCGCCGGCGTCGAAGGCGGCCGCGGCCAGGTCCTCGGGGTGCGCGTAGTCGTACGGCGGGATCTGCGCGACCAGGCCCTGGTGGTTGAGGCCGTTGGTCATGCGGTCCAGCTCGGGCCGCGGCGCCTCCAGGAGGTTCAGCCCGCCCTCGGTGGCGAGCTGGATCGCCTCGCGCACCCGCTCGTCGCTGTCGATGAACTGCTGGACGTAGAGCGTCGTGGCGGGCACGCCCTCACGCAGCGCCTCGACGACCGAGTTACGGCCGACGACCAGCTCCGCCGTGCCCTTGGCGCCGCCGCGGCGCGGGGCCGGGCGCTTGGCGGACTGCTTCGCCTTGGCGTTGGCGACGCGGTTCTTGACGTGCCCCTTGCGTGCGGAGGCAGGCGGGGTCGGGCCCTTGCCCTCCAGGCTCCGGCGCCGCTTACCGCCACTGCCGACCTGGGCGCCCTTCTTGTTGGACGTGCGGCGGTTCCTGCGCTCGCTGTTGCCGGCCATGGGTCACCTGTTTCTTCACTGCTCTCGACGTCTCGCGACGTGGAGTGGGTACGTACGTATGGATTGAGTGTCGCCCGCGGCCACCGGGAAGGGCGAATCCGGCTGGTGGCCGGGGGTCACGACAGGCTCCGGGACCGGCCTCGAGGCCGGATGCAGACGGGTTTCGGACGGGTCTCGGACCGGCTTCAGGACAGCGACCAGCGCGGGCCCGACAGGGTGTCCTCGATGGCGAGGCCGGAGTGCTGGAGCTGGTCACGGATGGCGTCGGCGGTGGCGTAGTCCTTGCGCGCGCGGGCCGACTGCCGCTGGTCGAGGACGAGCCGTACGAGGGAGTCCACCACGCCGTGCAGGTCCTCGCCGCGGTCCTGGCCGCCGCCGGACCAGCGCTCGTCGAGCGGGTCCATGCCGAGCACGCCGAGCATCGCCCGCAGCTCGGCCAGCCGGGCCACCGCGGACTCCTTGTCGTCGGCGGTCAGCGCGGAATTGCCCTGCCGGACGGTGGTGTGCACGATCGCCAGCGCCTGCGGGACTGCCAGGTCGTCGTCCATCGCCTCGGCGAACGCCGGCGGCACCTCGGCCGCGGGCTCGACGATGCCGGCCTTCTCGACGACCCGCTGGACGAAGCCCTCGATACGGGCGAACGCCGACTCGGCCTCGCGCAGCGCTTCCTCGCTGTACTCGATCATGGAGCGGTAGTGCGGGGTGCCCAGGTAGTAGCGCAGGACGATCGGACGCCAGCGCTTGACCATCTCCGAAACCAGCAGGGAGTTGCCCAGCGACTTGGACATCTTCTCGCCGCTCATGGTCACCCAGGCGTTGTGCGTCCAGTACGTGGCGAAGTCGTCGCCGTAGGCCCTGGCCTGGGCGATCTCGTTCTCGTGGTGCGGGAAGATCAGGTCGATGCCGCCGCCGTGGATGTCGAACGCCTCGCCCAGGTACTTGTGGGCCATCGCCGAGCACTCCAGGTGCCAGCCGGGCCGGCCGCGGCCCCAGGGGGTCTCCCAGCTGGGCTCGCCCTCCTTGGTCGCCTTCCACATCGCGAAGTCGCGCGGGTCCCGCTTACCGGTCTCGCCCTCGCCGGCCGGCTGCTTGAGGTGGTCCAGGTCCTGGTTGGACAGCGCCAGATAACCGGGGAAGGACCGCACGTCGAAGTAGACATTGCCGTCGGCCGCATACGCATGACCGCGCTCGATCAGGCCGCGCATCATCTCGACCATCTCGGGGATGTGGCCGGTGGCGCGCGGCTCGTACGTCGGACGCAGGCAGCCGAGGGCGTCGTACGCCGTGTTGAAGGCGACCTCGTTCTCGTAGCCGATCGACCACCAGGGGCGGCCCTGCTCGGCCGACTTCCAGATGATCTTGTCGTCGATGTCCGTCACATTGCGCACGAAGGTGACGTCATAGCCGCGGTAGGCGAACCAGCGGCGCATGATGTCGAAGTTCAGCCCCGACCTGATGTGCCCGATGTGCGGGGCGGCCTGCACGGTGGCACCACACAGGTAGATCGAGACACAGCCCGGCGTGAGCGGGATGAAATCGCGAATCTTCCGGGCGCTGGTGTCGTACAGGCGAATCGTCACGGAACCAGGGTAGTCGGAAGGAAGCAGTGCCCCGTGACCCGTCGGCCGTGGGGTCACAGAACCGTGACACTCGCCCGATTCACCCGAAGCCGGCACCTGCATCTGTGCCCCGCCGGGCCGCTCGGACGCCGCTCAGGCACCCGTCACATCCGGCTCATATCCGACCCGTATCCGGCCCATGTGCGACGTGTGCGCGGTCTCATATGCGGCCGACCACCTTGCGCGGGGTGATCCGGACGACCACCCGCTCGTTGTCGTCGGCCGCCGCCGGGTTGAAATCGGCGTACGGCTTGCCGGTGTACTTCTGCGACAGCTCGTCGATCAGCTCCTGCCCGCCCTCGGTGGTGAGCGAGGCGGAGCCGCGGACCTCGGCGTAGGTGTACGGAGCGTCGAAGGGCTGAACGACGACCGAGACGCGCGGGTCGCGCCGGAGGTTGCCCTCCTTGCGGCGCCCGACGGTCGTCGAGATCAGCAGATCGTCGCCGTCCCGCTTCACCCACACCGGGGAAACCTGGGGGCTGCCGTCCGGCTGAATCGTCGCCACGGTCACAAAGACCGGCGTGTCGAGCAGCTGCTTGAGTTCGTCGGGGAGGGTGGCAGTCACGGGGCGTCCTTTCTGCGGGCCGTTCCGATACGTCCCGCAGGTCCGGCGAGCGGCCGGATCCGCGGGACATCCGTACTTCGGTACTCCATCGCTTCCGTCAACCCCTGTACGCGGCACGGCATTCCCGCATCGGGCCGGCTTTTCCCGCGCCGGGCCGGCGGTCCTGCACAGGGCCCGCCGGGCCGCCCGCCGCATCCACTACCTCAGCCCGTACGGACCACCAGCGCCGTCGCGACCGCCGCCAGCCCCTCGGCGCGGCCGGTCAGCCCCAGCCCGTCGGAGGTCGTCCCGGAGACCGAAACCGGCGCGCCGACCGCCGCGGACAGCGCCTTCTGCGCCTCGTCCCGCCGCTTGCCGACCTTCGGCCGCACGCCGATGACCTGCACCGCGACATTGCCGATGGCGAACCCTTCGGCCCGTACGATCCGCGCGGCCTCGGCCAGCAGGGTCACCCCGGAGGCGCCGGACCACTCGGGGCGGCCGGTGCCGAAATGCGCGCCGAGGTCGCCGACGCCGGCCGCCGAGAACAGCGCGTCGCAGGCGGCGTGCGCGGCCACGTCCCCGTCGCTGTGCCCGGCCAGGCCGTACTCCTCGTCCTCCCAGAGCAGGCCCGCGCACCACAGCTCGCGCCCGCGCTCGAAGGCGTGCACGTCCGTGCCGATGCCGACGAGGGGAAGACCGGCGGGGATCGGGGGGGTCGGCTCAGACGTAGCCATCGGTGGCCCTCCTACGGGCGAGTACGGCCTCGGCCAGGACCAGGTCCAGCGGCCGGGTCACCTTGAACGCTTCCTCGTGGCCGGGGACCACCACGACCGGCTGGCCGAGCCGTTCGACCAGCCCGGCGTCGTCGGTGGCGCCCTCGCCCTCGACGACGGTGTCGTGCGCCTTGCGCAGGGTCTCCAGGTCGAAGCCCTGCGGAGTCTGTACGGCGCGCAGCAGGGCCCGCTCCGGGGTACCGACCACCGGCTCCGGGGTGCCCTGCGGCTGCGGCTCGACCTGCTTGACGGTGTCGGCCAGGGGCAGCGCGGGGACGACGGCGGGCGCACCGGCGCGGACGGCCGCGATCACCGCGTCGACCGTGTCGACCGGGACCAGCGGGCGCGCCGCGTCGTGCACCAGCACCACGTCGATGGCCTCCGGCAGCGCCGCGAGCCCGAGCCGTACGGACTCCTGGCGGGTCTGGCCACCGGGGACGACCACCAGGTCGGTGCGGTCGCTGAGCGGGTGCTCGTCGAGGAGGTGGCGGACCTCGGGGGCGCCGTCGGGCGGGGCGACCACGACGACGACGGAGACGGCACGCGAGGCGGCCATCGCACGGACGGCGTGCACCAGCATGGGTGTGCCGCCCAGGGCGCGCAGCGCCTTGGGGGCGCCGGGGCCGAGCCGGACGCCGCGGCCGGCGGCGGGGATCACGGCGGCGGTGCGGATCGGGCGGGAAGGATCTGACATCGATGGCTCCGAAGTCCGGGGTAATCCCGGAATTAACGCAGACAGGTTTGTTTCCTCGGCCGAGGTGGGTATGGCCTCAGCGTGCCGGGCGCGACGCCTAGACCGGACCCTTCCGTGACATCGGTCGAGGCAGCTGCCCGAGCCCGGCACGCCACAGGTGCGTACGACGGGCTTCCGTCACTTCTCATCCGGTTCCTACGTCGCAGATGCGCCGTCGCAGATATGCCGCAGCGCCCGGCAACAGACCCCTCCGACAGGAGGCGGTCGTCACTCGGGCACCGCGGCATTGCTACGTCGCTTCGTCGCATCACGTCATTTCAAGCTCGCACAATGACGTCTTGATCGACTTGATGGACTTTGTACGTCGTCAGGACGCGAGGACCTCATCGAGCAGAGCCTCGGCCTTGTCTTCGTTGGTGTTCTCCGCGAGGGCGAGCTCGCTGACCAGAATCTGGCGCGCCTTGGCGAGCATCCTCTTCTCACCAGCGGAGAGTCCGCGCTCACGCTCACGACGCCACAGGTCACGTACCACCTCGGCGACCTTGATGACATCGCCCGAGGCGAGCTTCTCGAGATTTGCCTTGTAGCGACGGGACCAGTTCGTCGGCTCTTCGGCATACGGTGCACGCAGCACCTCGAAGACCCGGTCCAGCCCGTCCTGACCAACCACGTCGCGCACGCCGACGAACTCCGCATTGTCCGCTGGCACACGAACAGTCAAGTCGCCCTGGGCGACCTTCAGCACCAAGTAGGTCTTGTCCACGCCTTTGATCTGGCGAGTTTCGATGGCCTCGATCAGCGCGGCCCCGTGATGGGGATAGACCACGGTGTCGCCAACCTTGAACGTCATGTGACAGGTACCCCTTCCGTGGCTATCCATGCTAACACGGGAACGGGCCGTTCTGAATGGCGTTTTCGCAGGTCAGGGCATATCTCGGGGCTTGACAACAGCGGCCGTAACGTGCTGCGAGGGGTCGCTCTATGCGGGTATTCGCAGGTGGGAGGGGCTCCACAGGTGAGCGGAAACGTACCCACCACACACCCGGAACGAGAAGATCAACAGGCCGAACATCCCGTTTTGCGGGGATCCGTATGAGCGACTTCAGCTACTCCGTTCGGTGCTCGCGGACCGCTCCGGGTCGATTCTCGAATTGATCAACAGCCGGCCGCCGAGCGTGGTGATCAATTCCCGGCAGTGCCCGCATTCCCTGCGAATACTGCTTTTCACCGGTGGAAAGGGCCGGCCGCCGACCCGGCCGGAGTCGCCCTGGCAGCCGACGAACTCTTGAGGATTATTCAAACGGAGTTCTCGGGACACGCCGGGGAAGACGGGAGCACTCATCGGGACCGAGCCAATGATTGTTCTTCCGGGGAGGTCGCGGGGTGTTCCTGGGGTGATCTGGTGAATACGGTCGCGGGCCCTCCTGGGGCGTTCCAGGGAGCGTCACGGCGCTCCTTCCGGGTCCCCGCACGGCTCGGCTCCCGGCTCCCTGCCGCGGCCTCCGTGGGCGCCCACGGCGCGCCACGGGACGCCGTGCCGGACAGCGCGCGGCGTGGCCCGTGGGGTGCGTGATCGCGCTGGGGGCGGGTCGGGTGCGGCGGCGCGAGGGCGGCTCGGTAACCTAGCGGCGCTGACACACCCTTAGGGCGGCTTTACGTACCCGTCGACATGACGCGTACGCAGCGCCGCCCCAGCCGCCCATCCGCGACCGGGCACGAAGTTCGGCCGCCGTAGCTCGTCAAGGAGATGCCGCCGCCGTGAGCCGCAGCCTTCGACGCGGCGTCCTCGCCGCCACCGTCCTCTCGCTTTCCGCCGTCTCGCTTTCCGCGTGCGGGGCCGGTGGTGACGCGCAGACGCTGCAGGTCAAGCCGGACAACGCCGCGACCTCCGTCGGCGACATCAAGATCCAGAACGTGAATGTGATCACGCAGCCCGACCTGGACGCCCAGGGTCCGGCGGTGATCAGCGCGACGGTGTTCAACAGCGGCCGCAAGGCCCAGAAGCTGACCGCGATCTCCCTCAACGGCACCGGCACGTCGGCCAAGCTCAAGCCCGCCACCGGTGCCGCGGGCCCGATCACCGTGCCGGCCGGCGGTTCCGTCGTGATCGGCGGCGCGGGCAACGCCTCGGCCGTCCTGGCGAGCGGGCGCGAGTCCGTCAAGGACGGGAACCTGCAGCCGCTGACGTTCAGCTTCAACTCCACCGGCAAGGTGCAGCTGGGCGCGTATGTCGTCCCGGCGAAGAGCTACTTCGAGGGCTACGGCCCCGAGGTGATGCCCCAGCCGTCCGGCTCGCCGACCTCCACGGAGTCGGGCAAGCCGGCCGAGTCCGCGACCCCGGCCGAGTCGGGCAAGCCGACGGAGTCCGGTACGCCGAAGGAGCCGGGCAAGCCGGCCGGTGAGGCGTCGGAGACGGCGCACGCCGGTCACTGAGTCCACGGCCAAAGCGCCGCAGCACGCGTCAGGGCGCCTCTCCGATCGGGAGGGCGCCCTGACGCGTACCGGCTAATCGGCCATTGCCGGGCATGGCTTACGGCTCGAACTTGTAGCCCAGGCCACGGACCGTGACCAGGAAGCGCGGCGCGCCCGGGTCGGGCTCGATCTTGGCGCGCAGCCGCTTGACGTGGACGTCGAGGGTCTTGGTGTCGCCCACGTAGTCGGCACCCCAGACGCGGTCGATGAGCTGCATACGGGTCAGCACGCGGCCCGCGTTGCGCAGCAGCATCTCCAGGAGGTCGAACTCCTTCAGCGGCAGGTCCACCTTGCCACCGGAGACCGTGACGACATGGCGGTCCACGTCCATCCGGACCGGGCCGGCCTCCAGGGCCTGCGGGGCGACCTCCTCCGGCTCGCCGCGGCGGCGCAGCACCGCGCGGATGCGGGCGACCAGTTCGCGGGAGGAGAAGGGCTTGGTGACGTAGTCGTCGGCTCCTATTTCCAGGCCGACGACCTTGTCGATCTCGCTGTCCTTGGCGGTCACCATGATGACCGGGACGTTGGAGCGGCCACGCAGCTGGCGGCAGACCTCGGTGCCGGGCAGGCCCGGCAGCATCAGGTCCAGCAGGACCAGGTCGGCGCCGTTGCGTTCGAACTCGTCCAGTCCGTCGGGGCCCGTAGCCGCGATGGCGACCTCGAAACCCTCCTTGCGGAGCATGTACGACAGTGCATCGCTGAACGATTCCTCGTCCTCGACGACAAGCACTCGGGTCACGGAAGGACCTCCGGGGCAGGGTGAGCAGGGAGCGGTTCGTTGAAGGTCTCGTACGGTCGGTCCTCGTCGTCGAGGCCCTCCGCGGTATCGAGATCGGCGGGCCGTTCGCGGTCGCGTACGGCACCGGCTTCGGGGAGACGCAGGGTGAAGGTGGAGCCCTGTCCCTCAGCGCTCCACACCGTGACCTCTCCGCCATGGGAGGCGGCCACGTGCTTGACGATGGCGAGGCCGAGGCCGGTCCCGCCGGTGGCGCGCGAGCGCGCCGGGTCCACTCGGTAGAACCGCTCGAAGACGCGGTCCCGGTCCTTCTCGGAGATGCCGATGCCCTGGTCGGTCACGGCGATCTCGATCAGGTCCCCTCCGGGCGCCGTCACCCGGCGGCCGGAGATCCCGACCCGGGTGCGGGCCGGGGAGTAGTTGACGGCGTTCTCGACGAGATTGCCGAGGGCCGCGGCGAGCTGGCCGCGATTGCCCCATACGTGCAGGTCGGCGGTGCCTCCGGCGGCCATGGTGATCTGCTTCGTACCGGCCTGCTGGCGGCAGCGGTCGATCGCCTCGGCGACCAGTTCGTCGACCCGGACCGGCTCGGCGTCCTCCAGCGGGTCGTCGTTCTGGACCCGGGAGAGGTCGATCAGCTCCTGGACGAGGTTGGTCAGGCGGGTGGCTTCGTTCTGCATCCGGCCGGCGAAGCGCTCGACGGCCTCGGGGTCGTCGCTGGCGTCCATCACGGCCTCGGAGAGGAGGGAGAGGGCACCGACGGGCGTCTTGAGCTCATGGCTGACGTTGGCGACGAAGTCGCGCCGGACCGCCTCTATGCGACGGGCCTCCGTGAGGTCCTCGACCAGGAGGAGTACCAGGCGGGAGCCGAGCGGGGCGACTCTGGCGGAGACCGCGAGTGCGTCCCCGCGGCCCGTGCCGCGGCGCGGCAGATCCAGCTCCACCTGGCGTATTTCGCCGTCCCGGCGGGTGTCGCGGGCCATCTGCATCATCGGTTCGACGGCGAGCTTGCCGCCGCGGACCAGCCCGAGGGCGTACGCGGCGGAGCTGGCCTTGACGACGGCGTCGGCCTCGTCGAGGACGACGGCAGAGGAGCGCAGCACCGAGAGGACGGTGTCGACGCCGGGCGGCAGCACGGCGTCGGTGTGCAGGGAGGTACGCGTGGGCTTGGCGTGGTCCCGCTCGCTCCAGCGGAATGCCAGCATGGCGAAGACGCCGGTGCACAACCCGGCGATCGCTGCCACTGCGGCAACGGCCGCGTCCACGTTCATGACTCCAGCGTATGCGGCAGGTCGGACACTTCCCCAGCCGTGTGGGCGTCTGCTCGAACACCCGTCGCCCAGAGTTCACTGTGGCGTCGGTGGTGGTTCACTCCGGAGGGCGGAAAGGGCGCGCGGGGGCATGGGAAGCCCCTGTTGGGATCGATGCGACCGCGCGGTAGTGCCTTGGCGTCGCCTGGTGGTGACCTGACGGTGCGCGTCAGGACACCATCAGGACGGCGGTCATGTCGCCCAGAGTTCACCTTCATGTCGGCGGCGGTTCACTCCGGGTGGGAGCGCAGGTCGCGATGCCCCCGCACGGTGAGGGTGCGGGCGTATGACTCGGTCCCGCACCGGCGCGCAGCGGCCGGGCTCCGCGGAGTGCGGGCCGTGCGGGCACAGAGCGTGGGAGCGTGGGAACCTACCGTCACTGGTCGTTCGTTCCCCTCGCAGCCACCCCACCACCCGATAGCACTCGATGCGAGAGAAGGTCACTGATGCGGGACGCGTACCACGAGGAGCTGGATTCGATCGGCGAGGGCCTGGTCGAGATGGCCCGGCTCGTCGGCTCCGCGATCGGGCGCGCCACCACGGCGATACTCGACGCGGATCTCAAGCTGGCCGAGACCGTGATCGCCGCCGACGAGAAGGTCGACGACCTCCAGCGTGACCTGGAGGCGCGCGCGATCGCCCTCCTGGCGCGGCAGCAGCCGGTCGCCACCGACCTGCGGATCGTCGTCACCTCGCTGCGGATGAGCGCCGACCTGGAGCGCTCCGGCGACCTGGCCCAGCACGTGGCCAAGCTGGCGCGGCTGCGCTTCCCGCAGACGGCCGTACCGCGCGATCTGCACGCCACCATCCTGGAGATGGGGCAGCTGGCGCAGCGTCTGATGGCCAAGGCCGGCGAGGTCATCATCACCAAGGACGTCGATCTGGCGCTCCAGCTGGAGCAGGACGACGACGCAATGGACCTGCTGCACCGCGCCCTCTTCCAGCACCTGATGGACGACCGCTGGAAGCACGGCATCGAGACGGCGGTGGACGTGACCCTGCTGGGCCGCTACTACGAGCGGTTCGCGGACCACGCGGTTTCCGTGGCCAAGCGGGTCGTCTATCTGGTCACCGGTGAGCACGCCGACGAGATCGCCCCGCCGACGCCGGTCGAGGGCACGTAGCGCTCGTACGGGCCCTGCGCCCCCCTTGCACCCCCGTGCACCGTTGACGTATGCCTCCACGCGCCGTTGACGCGCCGCGCCGCACGGGCTTGCAATGGGCACCAAGGTGACCCCTAGGAGGCAATTCATGGCACTCATGGCGGACTCCCCCAACCCGGCCCCGCCGCACGGCGCGCCACCACCCCTCGCGCGCCCGCAGCTCCCGCTGCTCAGCGGCTGCAGCTGCGGCCCCGGCTGCCAGTGCGGCTGCCAGTCCGGTGGGCCGTGCCAGTGCGGCGGCGCCTGCGGTTAGCCACCGCGACGCGCACCGCGGCCCCGATCGGCGTTCCGCCGGTCGGGGCCGCTGCGTTTCCCGGGTGGCCGCCCGACCGCCCCCGCCCGAAACGCAGCCATCAGTCCCTTTTGTCACAAATGCATCGCGATCATGCCGCCCCCCATAGCGAGCGACGACCCCACAGCGTTGGCCCGAGCATGAAGCCCTCGAAGAACCCCCGCCCGGTACCGCCCGCCCACGACGAATACCGCGCCGGCGTGAACCCCGAGCTGCTCGGCGCCTACTGGCTCGACACCCCCGGCCGCGACCATGTGGCGGCGGACTGCCCCTGGTGCCGCGAACTGGCCGCCTCACACACCGGCCACACCACGCAACAAGCCCTCCACCCACGGAGAACCCGCAGGTAGAGGGCTTGCCAGGACGCGCTACGGCGCGCGCCCCACGTCCTCGCGTACTACTTCTTCTTGCCCTGGTTCTTCACTGCCTCGATGGCGGCCTTGGCGGCCTCCGGGTCGAGGTAGGTGCCGCCGGGCGTGACCGGGCGGAAGGCCGCGTCCAGCTCGTAGGCGAGCGGGATGCCGGTGGGGATGTTCAGGCCGGCGATGTCCGCGTCGGAGATCCCGTCGAGGTGCTTGACCAGGGCGCGCAGGCTGTTGCCGTGGGCGGCGACCAGGACCGTACGGCCGGCGACGAGGTCCGGGACGATGCCGTCGTACCAGTACGGCAGCATGCGGGTGACAACGTCCTTGAGGCACTCGGTCTTCGGGCGGAGCTCCGGCGGGATGTCCGCGTAGCGCGGGTCGTCGCTCTGGGAGAACTCGGAGCCGTCCTCAAGGGCGGGCGGCGGGGTGTCGTACGAGCGGCGCCAGAGCATGAACTGCTCCTCGCCGAACTCCGCGAGCGTCTGCGCCTTGTCCTTGCCCTGCAGCGCGCCGTAGTGCCGCTCGTTCAGGCGCCAGCTGCGGTGGACCGGGATCCAGTGGCGGTCGGCGGACTCCAGGGCGAGCTGCGCGGTGCGGATGGCGCGCTTCTGGAGGGAGGTGTGCAGCACATCGGGGAGCAGACCGGCGTCCTTGAGCAGCTCTCCGCCGCGGACCGCCTCCTTCTCGCCCTTCTCGTTGAGGTTCACGTCCACCCAGCCGGTGAACAGGTTCTTCGCGTTCCATTCGCTCTCGCCGTGGCGGAGGAGGATCAGCTTGTACGGTGCGTCGGCCATGACCTCGAGCGTAATCCACATTCGGAAGGGGCCCGGCCCAGGTCCAGGACGTGGGCGTCCGGGCGGCGCGGTGGTGCCGGACCCGGTCGCCGCGGCTCAGTAGCCGAGTCCCGCGTACCAGCCGCCCCGGCCGCCCGGGGTGAGGTCGAGGAGGTGCCAGACGGGGGCGAGGAGGTCGATGCCGCGCTCGTCGATGTCGTCGGCCATGCGGGGATGGGCGGAGTAGAAGTGGCGCAGCGTCCCGTCGGGGTCCTTGGTGAAGACGGAGACCGTCGAATCCTGTGCGCCGTCCTTGTCCTCGCTGCCGAGGTCGTACTTGAACGTGCTGTCCCCGCAGCTCAGCAGGCGTAGCCCGGGCCACCCACGGTTGCGGGCGTGCTGCCGGAGGGCGGGCGGGCCGGCGGCCGCGGCGATGGCGAAGTCGGCGTTTTGGGCGAGGTGATGGGCGATGCCGTTGAAGCCGTCGATCCACAGCGTGCACATCGGGCAGGGGTCGGTCTGCAGCTTGCCGAACATGAGGTGGTAGATGATCAACGGGCGGTCGGGGGACGTGAAGAGTTCGCTGAGGGAGACCTCGCGGACCGGGTCATCGCCCGCGCCGAGGTCGGCGGGGCCTTCTGTGAAGACGTAGTCCTCGACGGGCGGTCCCTCGGGAAGCGCCCGCCGCTGCGCCGCGACCTGTTCGCGATGACGCATGAGCTCGACCTCGGCCTGGCGGAGCTCTTCGCGGGCGGAGGCGTAGTCCGCCGTTTCGCCGGCCAGTCTGCTGTACCGCATCGCGTCCTCCTGGGTGGCGATCCGCCCGGCCCTCGGCCGATTTCCGAGCGTAGACCCGCCCTGGGGCTCCCGCGACCCGTCACTGCTCCGGTCGCATCAGGACGTCCTCAGCTACAGCCGGGCGGGGACCTGCGCAGCCGGGCCCCCGCCAAAACCCGTGGCCCTCCCCCACCCACCCCACTAGCCTCCCCCGCATGCGCTCCCATACGTCCTACGTCTGCCTCCCCTGCCGGGCCTCCTACAAGCAGCCGTACGACCGGGCGCGCGAACGCCGCTGCCCGCGTTGCGCCCGGACGATGACCCACGTGGGGTCCGCCTTCCAACCGCCGCGCCGCCGGGACACCGAGGGCTGGCGCGTGCTCTCCGTACTCCTGAACGCGGGCATCCGCTTCCACAAGAGCTGCTGCGGCGGCCCCGGTTACCGTCCTCGGACCCTCCACGAGGTCCGCGCACGCATGGCGTACGCCAAGGCCACGGGTGAGCCGTTCGCCCGGGCACTGGTGCGGTACGAGGTGCCGTAGTCCGTCACCGCATACGGAGCACCGGCCCGGCAGCGGCGACCTGGCTCTACGCGCCGTACAGCGCGGCCTGTGCGTAGAGGAGACGCGTGTCCAGCACCCCGGTGTCGGCGCGGTAGCGGCCGGACCGGAAGTCGAGGGCGACCTTCCTCCGTCCGCCGCCGGCCCGCATGCGCCAGCGAGTGCGGCGGGGCTTTCCCCACAGCCAACTGAACGAAGCTTCGCCGTCGTGGAGGAAACCCAGCAACGCAAAGACGAGCAAGAACGGCGAGGCTACCCAATACGCTGTCCAGGCGCGGATGCTCCCCTTATAGGCGACCGCGCTGCACTGCTTGCCCGCGTCCTCCACACGCCACGCCTGGCGCATTCCCAGGGTGGAACGCTCCTGGATGATCCGGCCGATGAAGCGGCCGGAACCGTCGTGCACCGCATACACGGTCTGCGGGTGAGGGGCGCCGGCCTGGGGGATGACGGTGCACAGGGTGTGGGCGGGCTCTGCCGGCGCCGTGAGGGCGAAACTCCGCTCGTGGTCGGCACTTCCGCCGTGGCGATGTATCCGGGCCAGCGGGGATTCGGCGGCGACCCTTCCGTTTCCCGGCTGAAGTTGCCCCCATGCCTCGCACTCGGGCAGTGCGGTGAATTGCTGCGCAAAATCGCCCCGCGAGACGCAGAACTTTATCTCGGTCATTCGCTCCCTTACTCCTGTACTCCCGTACTGGCCCGCGTTCACCGTCGAGCGCCCTCATCCTCGCGTACCTGACGCGGCGCCCGTCGGCCCGCCCCCGGCAGTCGGCGCGGCAACTCCCCCTGCGCAAAGGGCATGCGGCCCCGCACCCGCGGCCCGTGCGTGGACGTGGTGGCCACACCCCGAAGAGGGGGGTCTCCCCCATCGCCCCCGGCAGCCGGCTTCGGGATCCTGGCGTGGTGGCCCGGACCGCTGTGGGCGTCTGGGCTGCCGGGGGGCCGGGGGGCCGGGGGGCCGCGTGCGGGGCATGAGCCGAGCGGACGGGGAGCGGGGAGCGAGGGATGACGGACGTGGTGGCGGCGCGGCGCAGGAAGGGCGTGCGGTGGGGCGTGGCGGTCGGAGGGCTCGTGACCGCTTCTGCGCTGGTCGTGGCGGTGTTGGGGGCGGAGGGGGCACAGGGGCCGACGGGGGCGGCGGGAATCGGGGGACCCGCCGCCCCTTCCGTCCACACACCGGCCGCCGGCCCACGTACGGCCCCCATGACGCTGCCCGCACCCACCGGCCGGCACCGGGTCGGTACGGTCTCGCTCCACCTGGTCGACCGGCAGCACCGCGACCCGTGGGCCGCCGGGCAGCAACACCGGGAGCTGATGGTGAGCGTCCGGTACCCGGCGCGGGCGGACGCCGGGCGGTATCCGCGCGCGCCGCAGATGCTGCCGGGCGAGGCGGCGGGGTTCGACCGGCTGAACTCCTTCTCGGAGTACGTGCCGAAGGGGAAGGTCGCCTGGGGAGCCACCCGTACGCATGCGCATGAGGGTGCGCCGGTGGCCCCGCACCGGGGGCGGCGGTTGCCGGTGGTGCTGTACTCCCCCGGTGCCGGCGATCCCCGCTCGCTCGGCAGCACGCTCTGCGACGAACTGGCCTCCCGTGGCTATGTGGTGGTGACCATCGACCACACCTATGAGGCGCCCGCGGTGCAGTTCCCGGACGGGCGGGTGGCGCGCAGTGTGATGCCGCAGGAGATCGCGCGGGCGCGGAAGGCGGGGCGGATGACGCAGCTGCTGAGGAAGGTGGCGGGGGTGCGGGTGGCGGACACCCGGTTCGTTCTGGACGAGTTGGCGAGGTCGGGTCCGGGGTCCGTGCTGCCGGGTGCGCTCCGGCGGGCGGTGGATCTGGATGCCGTCGGGATGTTCGGGCAGTCGGCCGGTGGGTTCACGGCGGCGCAGGCGATGCATGACGACCGGCGGATCAGGGCCGCGGCGAACATGGACGGGGTGATGGGTTATACGCAGCGCGATGACGACCCGTCGCATCCGTCGACGGTGGGAACGGACGGCGTGGACCGGCCGTTGTTGTTGATGGGGAAGGAAGGGGACACCCATCACCGCGTCGCTTCATGGGGCGCGGTGTGGGCGCACAGCACGGGGTGGCATCGGGATCTGACGCTGGGGGGTAGTCAGCATGCGAGCTATACGGACGCGGAGGCGCTGATTCCGCAGGTCGCGCGGAAGCTGGGGCTGCCGCGGGCGGACGTCGCGAAGATGATCGGTACGGTCCGTCCCGGGCGTGCCGTCGTGGCCCAACGGGCTGATGTCTCGGCGTTCTTCGACCGCTGGCTGCGGGGGCAGGGCAGCGGGCTGCTGGACGGGCCGTCGAGCCGCTGCCCGGAGGTGCGGTTCGTGCCGTAGGCGGCGTGGGCGGCCGGTCGCCTCTCAGCCGGCGGCCGGCCAGTCCCAGCCCAGCTGGAGGAACATACCGAGCCGGTCGCTCACCGCACGGATCTCGGCGATCTTGCCCCCGCGCAGGGTGAAGACCCAGATCTGCTCGACCGAGAAGGCCCGGCGGGTGGGCTCCGGCATACGGGGGTGGGCGCCGGTGTGCCGGCCGCTGACGGTGAGCCGCGCGACCACGGCGTCGCCCTCGGCGATCAGCTCCTCGGCGACGGCCTTGAACTCACCGAAGGCCGTGAGCTGTTGGCGAAAGCCCTCGAAAGCGGCGCCGGGCCGGTCTTCCTCACCGTGGATGATCTTGTTGTGGTCGATGACGTCGGGCGCCATGAAGGTGGGGAAATCGCCGGTCCGACGCTCGTTGACGGCGGCGAGAAAACCCTCGACGACCTGCTTGTTCGTCATCCTGCCCCACTCCTGTCTTACGCCGTAAGAATATCTCGGCCGCTAGGATCGACTTACGGCGTAAGAAAGTCAAGGCGGGCGGGACGGATGGGGCGAGCGGCATGACGGGCAAGGCGGGCAGGCGGGCGCCGGGGGAACGTGCCGGGCTGTCACGGGCGTTGGTGCTGGACACCGCACTGGACCTGGTGGACCGCGAAGGGCTGCGGGGCCTGTCGATGCGGCGCCTCGGGGGCGCGCTGGGGGTGGAGGCCATGACGCTCTACCACTACGTACCCCACAAGGAGGCGCTGCTCGACGGCCTGGTGGAGCGCGTGTTCGCCGAGGCGCTGCCGCTGTCGGCCGAAGGCGCGCCCTGGCAGGAACAACTGCGCGGCTACGCGGCCTCGTTGCGGGAGGCGCTGCTACGGCACCCGGGCGTACTGCCCCTGGTGGTGACCCGGCCCATGGTGACCCCGACGGGCCTGGACGCGGTGGAACGCGGCCTGGGCGCCCTGACCGGCGCCGGCTTCCCGCTCGGCCGGGCGGTCGATGCGCTCAATGCGCTGTCGCTGTTCGTCGTCGGGCACGCGGCAGGCGAGGCCGGCGTGGGCAACGATGCCGATCCGGAGGGACGGACTCCCGGCTCGCCCGGGTGGCTGGCCCGGCTGGACGCCGCCCGCTATCCGCTCCTGACAGAGGCGGCCCGGACCGGAGCCGGAGTCGATGACGAGCAGCGGTTCCGGTTTGCGGTCGAGGCGCTGATCGCCGGGTTCGCGGGCGTCGCCGAGCGTACGAAGGGTTGAGGGCTACGCCGAGGACGCCGATGACGCCGACGACCGCCCCGTCAGATGCGCGAAGGCGTCGAGGTTACGGGTCGACTCCCCCCGCGCCACCCGCCACGCGTACTCCTTGCGGATCGCCGTCGCGAAGCCCATCTCCAGCAGGGTGTTGAAGCTGCCGTCGGCGTTCTCCAGGACCGTGCCGAGGATGCGGTCGAGTTCGTCGGGGGTGACGGCCGCCAGCGGGAGCTTGCCGACGAGGTAGATGTCGCCGAGCTTGTCGATCGCGTAACTGACGCCGTAGAGGCGGGTGTTCCGCTCGAGGAGCCAGCGGTGCACGGCCTCGTGGTTCTCGTCCGGGTGGCGGACGACGAAGGCGTTGATGGAGAGGGAGTGCTTGCCGACGATCAGCGAGCAGGTCGTCGAGAGCTTGCGGGTGCCGGGGAGCTTGATGACGTAGGCGCCGTCCGAGGGGGACTCCCACTCCAGCTCGGCGTCCTGGAGGGTGTGCTCGATGACCTCGGACGGGGTCATCGCCCGCTCACCCCGCCCGCTGCCCGTACCCGCGCCACCCACGTCACCTGTCATCTCACCCATGCAGGGATCGTAGGTGACGGCGTCGTTCCTGCATGGCGGCGGTGTAGACGTCCCCGGTCGCCGCGGCGGCGGTGTCCCAGCCGAAGGACTGGGCGTGCCGGGCGGCCTCGGTGCCCATACGGGTCGCGAGCTCCGGGTCCGCCACGAAGCGGCCCAGCATGCGGGCGTAGTCGGCCGGGTCGTGGCCGGTGACGAGGAAACCGCTGACGCCGTCGCGTACGGCCACCGGGAGGCCGCCGACCGCGGCCGCGATGACGGGCGTGCCACACGCCTGCGCCTCTATCGCGACCAGCCCGAACGACTCGCTGTACGAGGGCATGACCAGCACCGATGCCGCGCGGTACCAATCGGCGAGCTGCTCCTGGCCGACCGGCGGGCGGAACTGCACGATGTCGGCGATGCCGAGCCGGGCGGCCAGCTTCTGCAGCCCCTCCGGCTTGGCCAGGCCGCTGCCGCTGGGCCCGCCGACCACCGGAACGACCAGACGGGAGCGCAGCGTGGGGTCCTCGTCCAGGAGGGCGGCGGTCGCGCGCAGCAGGATGTCGGGGGCCTTCAGCGGCTGTATGCGGCCGGCGAAGAGCGGGATGACGGCGTCCCGCGGCAGGCCCAGGCGGGCGCGGGCGGCGGCCCGGCCGGCCGCGACGTCAGAGGCATGGGCGCGTCCGTCGCCGCCACCGGCCACCGGCCGGAACCGCTCCAGATTGACCCCGGGGTGGACCACGGCAACCTTGCCCCGCTCCGCCTCGTAGTGCCGTACGAGCTCGTCCGCCTCCTCGGCGGTGTTCGCTATCAGGCGGTCCGCGGCGCGCACGATCTGCGTCTCACCGATCACCCGGGCGGCGGGCTCGGGGGTGTCACCGACGGCGAGGGCGGCGTTCTTGACCTTGGCCATGGTGTGCATGGCATGCACCAGCGGGACGCCCCAGCGCTCGGCGGCCAGCCAGCCGACATGGCCGGAGAGCCAGTAGTGGGAGTGCACGAGGTCGTAGTAGCCGGGGCGGTGGCCGGCCCAGGCCTGCATCACGCCATGGGTGAAGGCGCAGAGCTGGGCGGGCAGCTCTTCCTTGGCCAGGCCTTCGTACGGGCCCGCGTCCACATGGCGTACGAGCACGCCGGGCGCCAGCTCGACGGTGGGCGGGAGGGTGCCCGTCGTGGCGCGCGTGAAGATCTCCACCTCGATGTTGATGGCGGCGAGCTTCCTGGCCAGCTCGACGATGTAGACGTTCATCCCGCCGGCGTCGCCGGTGCCGGGCTGGTGCAGCGGGGAGGTGTGCACGCTGAGCATCGCCACCCGGCGCGGGCGGCGCGCGACGCCGGGCAGCCGCAGCAGCGCCTGCCCCGGGAACTGGCCGTGGGAACGACTGCGGAGCCGGGACACGTATGGGCTCACTGCGAGCTACCTCCTAGGCCGGGCGGTCTGTGCGCCTCCGACCCCGTCCAACAACGGAGGTCGCCCATCCATTTCCGTCCGGCGCGCTCTGCCCCCACTTTGCCAAAGCGTTACCTTAGCCCTGTCAGCAGGTCCGCGGCCCGTACTCTCGATGCCATGGCCCGCCGCTCCTCCGCCACCGCCACCGCGCCGCCCCGCCCCGTCGGCACGGTCACCCGCGGCACCACCAACCCCAACCGCCTGCGCCGTATGGACCGCTGGATAGCCGCCGAACACGGCGCCGAGCTGCGCCGCGCCGCCGACCCCGTAGCGGTCGACCTCGGCTACGGCGCCGCCCCCTGGACCGCAGTGGAACTGCTGGCCAGGCTGCGGACGGTCCGGCCCGACGCGCGCGTGGTCGGCATCGAGATCGAACCGGCACGGGTGGCGGCCGCCCAGCCCTACGAGCGGCCGGGGCTGGACTTCGTCCACGGCGGCTTCGAGGTGCCGCTGCCCGGCGGGCCGGGGCGCGCGCCGGTGCTGATCCGGGCCGCGAATGTGCTGCGGCAGTACGACGAGGACGAGGTGGCCGCCGTATGGCAGCGGCTGTGCGCGCGACTGGCGCCCGGCGGGCTGCTGGTCGAGGGCACCTGCGACGAGATCGGGCGGCGGCATGTGTGGGTGGCGCTGGGCCCCGAAGGACCCCGCACGGTCACCTTCGCCACCCGGCTCGGCTCCCTCCACACCCCCTCCGACCTGGCCGAACGCCTCCCGAAGGCGCTGATCCACCGCAATGTCCCGGGCGAGCCGGTGCACGCCTTCCTCCGGGACTTCGACCGGGCCTGGGCGGCGGCCGCCCCCCTCGGCGCACTGGGCGCCCGGCAGCGCTGGCTCGCCGCCGTACGGGCCCTGGCGGCGGACTGGCCGCTGACCGGGGACCCGCGGCGCCGCCGTCAGGGGGAGGTCACCGTGCGGTGGGAGGCGCTGGCACCGCGGGGCTGAGCTGTACCGGCCCCGCCACGGCATGGGCCACGGCCCCGCCCCGCCGCTGCAACCTCCGCTCCGCGGCCCCCGGCTCCCGCGCCACGACCTCCGCCAGATCCCGCAACCGCAGCTCCGTGCTCGAACCCCGCGGCGCGCTGTACGTCACCAGCGCCTGATCCGCATCCGTGGTCAGCCGGAAGCTCTCGAACATCACCACCAGCTCACCGACCACCGGGTTCACGATCCGCTTCGTCCCGCGCAGGCACTCGGTCACCGCCTGCGCCTCCCACACCCGCCGGAAGTCCGCGCTGCGCTCGAGGAGTTCGGTGACGACCTCACAGATTCGCAGGTCGTCGGGATTGCGGCCGCTCTCCGCGCGCAGATTGCCGACGACCTCATCGGCGATCCGCTGCCAGTCCGGGTGCAGGTCACGCGCCTCGGGGTCGAGGAAGACCAGCAGCGCCGAATTGCACCGTCCGGGCTCCAGCATCTCGAGGTCGAAGCCGACCCGGCCGCCCAGCGCATTCCAGGCGAGGATGTCCATCCCCCGCCCGACGATCATGGCCGGGACGGTGTCCCCCATGGCATCCAGCAGCTGCCGGATCTCGGGCCGTACGACCTGACGAGGCGCAACCGCCCCCGGACCACAGACGTCGGCACCGGCGCCCCGCCGCCTCGGCACCGCCACATTCCGCAGATACGTGACCTCGCCGTCGGTCAGTTGCAGCGCCCGCGCAATCGCATCCAGCACGGAATCCGAGATCGCGTTCGCGCGCCCCTGCTCGATCCGGGTGTAGTAATCGACGCTGATGCCGGCGAGCTGGGCAACCTCCTCGCGCCGCAGCCCCCGCACCCGGCGGCGGTTGAGTCCACCGGGCAGGCCGAGCCCGGCGGGGTCGAGCGCCGCGCGGCGCGCCTTGAGGAACGAGCCGATCTCGATTTCCGCATGCAGCATTCCTCCAGTATGCGACGCACCGCCGACTGGGTGGTTGCGCCGTCGGCCAGGGGGGTGCGCCGCCGGCTGGGTGGTTCCGCCGGACCCAGGCTGCGACGGGCCTGGTCCCCTCCGCGTACGGCCAGCAAGGTGGTGCACACACGCCTCAGGGACGCCGCGGGGACCACCGGCCCCTGAGACCTCGAGACCTCGCAGAAGGAGCACCTCATGCAGCGCAGGATCCTCGGCGGCACCGGCATCTCGGTCAGCGAGTACGCGCTGGGCACGTTGATGCTCGGCGCCTGGGGCAACACCGACCACGACGACTGCGTACGGATCGTGCACCGCGCGCTGGACGCCGGCATCAACTTCGTGGACACCGCCGATGCCTACGCGGCGGGCGAGTCCGAGGAGATCGTCGGCAAGGCGCTCAAGGGGCGGCGCGAGGATGTCGTGCTGGCCACGAAGTTCTTCAACTCGATGGGCCCGGACGCCAACCACAGCGGAAATTCCCGCCGTTGGATCACCCGCGCCGTCGAGGACAGCCTGCGCCGCCTCGACACCGACTACCTCGACCTCTACCAGGTGCACCGCCCCGACCCCACCACCGACATCGACGAGACGCTCGGCGCGCTCTCCGATCTCGTACGGTCCGGCAAGGTACGGGCGATCGGCACCTCGACCTTCCCCGCCGAGCAGATCGTCGAGGCCCAGTGGACGGCGGAGCGCCGCGGCCATGTCCGGTTCCGCAGCGAGCAGCCGCCGTACTCGATCCTGGCGCGCAGCGTGGAGAACGCGGTGCTGCCCACCGCGCAGCGCTACGGCATGGGCGTACTGACCTGGGGTCCGCTCAGCGCGGGCTGGCTCTCCGGCCGCGACCTCTCGGCCAGCTCACGGGCGGGCATCGAGACCCAGAAGTTCGATCTCTCCCTCCCCGAGAACGCCCGCAAGGCCGAGGCGGTCGGCGCCCTGTCGAAGCTCGCCGCCGAGGCCGGCCTCACCCTCCCCCACCTGGCGACCGCCTTCGTCCGTTCCCACCCCGCCGTCACCTCGGTGATCATCGGCCCCCGCACCCTGGACCAGCTCAACAGCCTCCTGGACGGCGCCGAGGTCACCCTGACCGCCGACGTACTCGACCGCATCGACGCCATCGTCCCGCCGGGCACGGACCTCAACCGGGCCGACAGCTACTACGTCCCGCCGGCCGTCGAGGACGCGTCGCTGCGGCGGCGCTGAGCGTCCGCGTCCGCATCGGCCTCCGCATCCGCTCCCGACCGGCCCCGCCCCGGCCGGCCGGGCGCGGTCCGGCTCGCCACCACCGCCTCAAAGACCTGCGCCAACTCCCGCGCATCCTCCCCCGCATGATGCGTATGCGGCATCCCGGTCAGCTTCAGGGCCTGCTTGATGTCCCCCTTACGGCTCGCCACCCACTCGCGCCCCGTAAGCCCCATCCAATAACTCCGGAGATCGACCCCGGACCCGGTGACACCGAACGGGCTCTTCCCGGTGAACCGCATGAAGTACCAGTGCACAAACATCCCGTCCCACACCGCGGGCGCCGCGAGAAAGACGGGCCGGCCGATCGTGCGCAGTCCGTTGACCCACCGCGCGGCCGCCGCCATCGCCTCCTCGGGCGCCGGCGCCTCCCGCACCAGCCGGTCGCGGTCCAGCCCGGAGACCGCCAGGGCCTGCGGTACGAAGTCCTCGGAAATCGGCCGCAGTTCGCTGTAGAAGGACAGATCCGGGCGCCCCACCACGGCCATTCCCAGGGAAATCATGCTGTAGGGGCCGGGGATCGGCCCGTCCGCCTCGACATCGACGGCGATATAGAGCTCGGGGAGCTTTGACATGCCCGGCACTGTAGGGCGGGGGCGGGGGCGGCCGCCAAGGAATTACGGCGCAGCCGCCAAGGGACGGCGGCGCAGGCCGCCCGGCCCCAACGGGTCAGCGAACGTCCGAGTCCGGATGCTCCGCATCCCACGCCGCACGCGAGGCGGCAATGGCGGGCCGGTGGGCGATCGACCAGTCCGCGAGAGTCTTCACGAGATGAGTGAGGCTGTGGCCCATCTCGGTCAGCTCGTACTCGACCTGGGGCGGGATGGTGGGGTACACGGTGCGCTTCACCAGCCCGTCCCGCTCCAGGCGGCGGACGGTGAGCGTGAGCATGCGCTGCGAGATGGCGCCGGGGATGGCCCGCTGGAGCTCCTTGAAACGGCGGACGCCGGCGGCGAGTTCGACCACCACATAGACGGACCACTTGTCGCCGAGCCGGTCCAGCACGTCCCGGACTCCGCACTCGTCCTGCGGTGTCTCACACGTGATCACGGGCTCCGCGGCCCCCGGCTCGGCCACCACCGGGGTGGTTACCGCAGTGTGCCCTGCTGACATCAAAGTGCCTCCTTATGCGCGCGAGCGTCTCCGCCGAGGATGGAACCACACCGCTCAGGAGGCAATTCCCATGATTCTGGTCACCGGCGCCACCGGCGCACTCGGACAGCTCGTCGCCGAGAAGCTGGCAGCGCGCGACGACGTGGTGCTCGGCACCCGCACGCCCCGCTCCACGGCCGAGCGCCGCGTCGACTTCGACGATCCGGCGTCGCTCGACTTCACCGGCGTGGACACCTTGCTGCTGATCTCCGCCGGATACGGTGAGGACGACGTCGTCATCGCCCGCCACGAGGCCGCGATATCCGCCGCCGAGAAGGCCCGCGTACGGCACCTCGTCTACACCAGCCTCAGCGGCGACGGCGACCACCTGCCCTACGCGCTCGCCCACCGCTGGACCGAACGCAGGATCCATCACAGCTCCCTGGAAGGGACCATCCTGCGCAACGGCCTGTATGCCGAGTTCCTCGCCGCCATCGCCGCCCCGGCCCCCGACGGGACAATCGCCGCGCCACTGGGCGACGGGCGGCTGGCCGCCGTCGCGCGGGAGGATCTCGCGGAGGTGGCTGCCCGAGTGGTGGCCGCCCCGGAGCAGCACGCAGGCCGCACCTACGAGCTGGTCGGCGAGAAGCCGTTGGGCGGCGCCGAGCTGGCGGCCGCGACCGGCGGCTCGTACGAGCCCGGCTCACTCGCCCGGACCCGGGAAGCGATCATCGCGGCCGGGGCAGCGCTGCCCTTCCAGGTGCCGATGCTGGTGGGAACGTACTCGGCGATCGCGGCCGGCTTCCTGGACGGCACCCACATCGGCCACAACGCGCTGCCCGAGCTGCTCGGGCGAGAGCCGCGGTCCGCCCTGGAGGTGTACTCCAGCACGATCGCTGCGGCGCACCCAGCGTAGACATTCGCCGCAGCCTCACACTTCCGGGCCGGCCTCTCCGTCCCTGCCGGGCATCGCGACCTCGGCGGTCGCTCTAGTCCCGGGTTGCTCCCTGCGGCCAGAGCACCTGTACAGACGTCCCGGTGTCCTCCGCGTACGCGACCACGTCAGCGGTGCCGCCATAGCCCCGTGCAGCCTTGCCGTCCCATACGGCCAGTAGCTCGTCGACAAGGCCGACGAGGATCTCACTGCCGGCCATGTGCGCATCAGAGTCCGAGGCGGCAAGCCCGGTCTCGTGGACATCGGCGGCCTGACGCATCAGCGCGTCGTAGGTGGAGTGGTGCCACTCGGGCAAACCCTCGCGATACTCCGCCGCCGGGACGACGACTTCAAGGCGCCCGCCGCGAGCGAGCACCACCTCGGCGAACCAAGCATCCGGGCCGTCCGCAATGCACGAGACGCCGACCAGCTCGGCGGGGTCGTAGCGGCGTACGGCCTCGTCCAGCATCGCCCGCGCCCGCCGCTCAACCTCTGCGCTCAGTCCGCGGTGCCCGGTGATCCCTACGTGCATCGAATGCCCCTCCCTACAGATCCCTGCAGATCCCTACAGGTACACACCATGTAGACGTTCGTCGAAATCCCGCACCGCCTTGGGCGGCGTGGCGGTGGTAAGTGAGCGGCGCACAGCGCGCGCCCGTTCCACGATCCGGCCGGAACGGTACTTGAGCCCGATGTCCAGCGCCCGCCCCGCGAGCGCGAAGGCCACGTCAACCCTTCCGCCGGCCAAGTGCCCGGCGGCGATGTCGAGCACCAAGAGCGCGCGTTGCTTGGCGTGACCGGTGGCCAGGGCTTCGACGTCATCGCCGAGGACCCATTCCGGGAGGCCGAGCCGGGCGCCGCAGGTTACTCGAAAGGCAGCGACCTTCGACGGATCGAAGGTGAAGACCCACGGCCACGGCGGCGGCTCCTCCGGCAGCGCTTCGGCTGCCGACCGGCTTGCCGTCAGCGCCCGGTCGGCAGCCCGCCGGTCCCCAGCCGCCGAGTGCGCGAGAGCTTCGACGGAGGACAGCCACGCATCGGCGACCGACGGTCGTCTCTCGCCCAGCGCTCGCCGCGCGCTGCGGGTCAGGTTGAGGGCTTGCACGGCGTTGCCTGCGTCCGCCTCAAACTGGGCGAGGCTGCCGGTCTGGTAGGCGGTCAGGAGCGGATCACCGGCCGTACGAGCGCCCTTGATCGCGGAGCCGTACCAGCTGCGGGCCGATCCGTGGTCGCCCATGTCCCACGCCAGCCACCCGGCGAGGCTCGCGGCCTCGCTCCCGACGGCCGCTAGGTGGAGCCGCTCGGCATCTCCGGCCGCCGAGCGTGTGATGGTCCGGATCAGGTGCATATGTGAATGCACGGCCCCGGTGAGATCGCGGGACGGAGTCGAGCCGTCGAGTCTGCGATAGGCCGTGGTGGAGAGTCGCAACGCGGCGGCCCGGCCGCCGGTTGCGTCCGCCGTATCGGGCAGTGCAGCCAGTGCGGGAGCCGCTGCCGTAGCGGCGACCCCGCCGAGGAACTTTCGTCGGTCCACGTCGTCACCGTTCACCTCCCCCTGTGGGCGGCTCGCTGCGAGCCCCACCAGTGCCGACGGGATCCCGAGATGTGCGGACGCCGCTGCCAGGATGTCCGTGCTGTATGCGCTTGTGCCGCGTTTCTCCAGGCGCGAGACGGCAGACTGCGACAGACCGCACACTTCGCCTAACTGGCCTTGTGTCATCCGCGCGTTCTTGCGGGTCAACTCAATAACCCGGCCGTAGTCCCCTGCCCGGGACGCATCCCGGATCGCCGCCGCCTGCCAGTTCACCGCACGCCTCCACGCTACGCATTGCCTCGGCCCGCGCCACGCGCCGTACCCGCTGAGCGCATATCCGTATGCGGGCACCGCATCGCCGATAGTCCCACGAGCGTGACCGAGCGTTGACTGCCAGTCAGCCGCCGATCGGTGGCAAGCCCCATCCATCCCTGCGCTCCCCGAGGGAGAGATGGGCATGCCGAGACAACGAAGAGGCACATGGTGACCAACACAACGCAGGAGACACCACGCTCCACCCATGCCAGTACCCTCGCCGTCCTTTATGTCTGCGTCGAGCGCGGCACGGGCGCACACATCGACCCCGGCCTGCCCGCATCGCGAGCACGAGAGGAAGGGCACAGCTTCGCTCGCCGGCACGGCCTGACAATCACCCACGAGATCACCGACGCATTTGGCGAACCGGCACCGCACAAGCGCGCCGGCTGGAACAAGGTTCGAGAGCTGGTGCAACGGGGCGAGGTGGGGGCGGTCATCGTCAGGTGGCCGACCGCAATCAGTCCAGACCACGAGCAGCGCTACGACGAGGTCCGTTGGTGCAAGGACCACGGCTCCGGTGTCCTCTTCAGCTGGGCGCCACTGGCCGCGATGGCCGGCTGCGGCGCCACTCGATGAGCGGGAGACACGCCAAGCCGCGGTCGCGGCCGATCGCCCCTCTACCGCCCGCTCCTGGCCCTCGCAGCCGCGGAATTCGACGGAAAGCCGGACCGTCCCCTCGCCCCACCACGCCCCCAAGCCAAAGGAGTCGACATGACCTTTCTCGCCCCGCAATTCGTGTGGCTTGAGATCACAGGGCTGTGCAATCTCAACTGCCGCCACTGCTACGCCGACAGTTCGCCGCAGGGCACTCACGGCGACATGGCGCCCGACGACTGGTTCCGGGTGATCGACGAGTTGGCGGTGCTCGGTACTCGTCACTGCCAGTTCATCGGCGGCGAGCCCACACTGCACCCCAGCTTCCGTGAACTTGTCCGGCACACTCGTGCCCGGAGCATTCAGGTCGAGGTGTTCAGCAACCTCACCCACATCACCGCCGATGCCTGGTCAGCGCTCCGCATGAAGGGTGTCAGCCTCGCGTTCTCGTACTACTCGGACAAGGACGACGACCACGACGATGTGACCGACAACCGAGGCTCACGACAGCGAACCCGAGCCAACATCGAACGGGCGCAGTCGTACGGAATCCCCCTGCGCGGCAACGTCATCAATGTCTTGGAAGATCAACGCGGAAGGGAAGGACGCCGCGAACTTCTCGACCTCGGCATCCATGATGTGCGCACCGACAAGATCCGCCCGTTCGGCCGGGGAGCGCAGGGAAACAGTCCGCACATCAAGAAACTCTGCGGCAGGTGTGGGCGCAACAAGATCGCCATCAGCCCCAACGGCGAGGTATGGCCCTGCGTTTTTGCTCGCTTCATGCCAATCGGCAACGTCCACGAGCAGAGTCTGCAGGAGATCTACCATGACGTGCCGATGCAAGGTGCCCGCGCAGAGCTGGCCCATGTCTTTCCCGAGAAGGCCGCAGCCGACGGCGAACCAAGTTGCCTGCCTGACTGCGGGCCGAGCTTCGAGACGTGTGCACCGCAACTCGCTTGCGCACCTGATGCGGCTTGCGGCCCAACCGAAGAGTCAGGCCGCTTGAAGCCGCCGATCATGTCGCCTCACCGATCGGTGCGGTACCGCAGTCCATACGTCGCGGGCACGGACTGCTGACACGCTCCACGCCCACAAGAGGGAACCTTCGGACGGGCTGCTCATGGCTGAGACGCTCCGAGTAGCGTGGATGCGTCTCAGTTCCCGGACGCTCGGAGTACCACCATGAGTACCCCCACTCCGCTCGCGTTGTACCTGGCGCGACGCGACGCCTACGCCGAATTTCTGAGCGCAGCAGACCAAGAATCGTCCGTGTGCTACTGGGAGGCACAGGGCCGCTACGAGACCCCCGAAGCAGCCACCTCGGCGCGCGATGATGCATACGCTGCGACAAGAGACGCCTGCAACCGCATCACCGTCGAGCCCACCGGCCCGCAGAAGGAGGCTCTGGCCCTGGTCGAGCAGCTTCGCCACCTGGGACGGACCGGTGCCAATGATCAGGACTGGGTGTCCTTCAAGAAGGCGCGCGAAGTGTTCGTGGACGCCTGCCGTATGCACCTCAAGGAAACACTGGACGTCTGAGCTACCGACCCTCCCCGTCCAGCGGCGCGCCCCCCGTCACGTGCAGCGCGCTGAGCAGGGCATAGACCAGTTCTCTGTCCCTGGGCTGGGTCAGGTGGCGGCGGGCCGCCTCGGGGGAGGTCCACAGCAGGCGGTCCACTTCCCTGTTCGGTGCGAAGGTGCCGCCGGTGGCCTCGGCCGCCCAGTAGCGGACTTCTTTGGGGCGGCCGCCGACCAGGTAGCGAGCGGTGGGGAGTTCGAGGCCGGGGTCGCAGGTCATGCCGGTTTCCTCCGACACCTCGCGGATCGCGCCCGCAAGGGCGTCCTCGGTGCGCTTCAGTTTGCCTTTGGGGTGCGACCAGTCGTCGTACTTGGGGCGGTGGACGAGGGCGATCTCCAGGCCGTCACGGGAAGGTGAGCGGCGCCACAGCACGCACCCCGCCGCCCGGATGACCGATTCCTCAGCCATGTGGGCCGCCTCCCTTGCCCCGCGGCAGCCACACCCGGCCGAAGGCGAAGCGGGCCGCCTCCACCTCGTGGCGCTGGTCGGCGTGCAGGACGCCCAGTGCGTAGGCCGTGGCGGGGGCGATTCTGGGGGTGCGGGCGGCGGCGGATGCGGCGGCGGCGGCCTCTGCGGCGTCGCGGTGGCGTTCGAGGGCGTGGCCGGCGTCGGCCAGGCGGGGATCGCCGTGGCCCGGTGCGATCACTTCCTGGGCGTAGCGGCTCAGCCGTACGAGCATCCGTACCTGGTGCCAGGGCGTGTCCTGGCGGTGGTCGGCGGCCAGCGCGTCGGCGTTGTACGGGTGGCCGGCGCGGGAGAGCGGGAGGGCGGTGACGGCCTCCGCGAGGCGCCGGTGGGCCTGTTCGGCGAGCTGGGGCAGCGCCTCGACGGCCGGTACATCGGCGGCCGCGTGCGTCAGCGGCGCCTCGGAGGCAAGCACGGCGACGGAGTCGGCGACGGCGTGGAAGCGGGAGGAGCCGAGCGCCTGGAGCGCGGCGGAGTGCGCGCGGGTGCGGGCCAGGGTGAGCTGCCGGTCGAGCAGCGCGCCGGCCCGCGCGGCGCCGGCCGACAGGGCGCTCTCGGCGTCCGGGTCGGCGGCGGGGGCGTTGGCCGCGGGCGTCGTGAGGCGTTGCAGGGCCGCCATCAGGCGGGAACGGCGGGCGGCGCAGGCGTGTTCGCGGGCCAGGGTGCCGGACAACCAGCCCAGTTCGGCGAGGAGTTGGTCGGCCCAGGCCTCGTCCGTGAGTGAGCGGAAGGTGTGCAGGGTGGCGCTGATGCGACGGGCGGCGGCGCGCAGTTGCCAGGCCGCCTCGTCCGCGCCCTGGGCGTCCGAGCCGCTCTCACGGTGCAGTCGCAGGCTGCGGAGGAAGTCCCCGGACTGGCGGTGGAGGTAGCCGGCCAGCACCTCGCCGGCCGTCCGGGCGTCGGCCTCCGGCCCCCCGGAGTCCCCCGATGCGGCCGCACCCCCCATGTCCCCCAACTCCCCCGATTCGCCGGCCCCGTACGGGCCGTACCGCTCCCCCCGGTCCCCCTCCGGCGCGTCCACCACCGCGGCTCGGGCTCCGGGTGCCCCGCCGAGCTCGTATCCGATACCGATGAGACCGGACGGCCCCCCGGCCGGCTGGTCATGTCGCTGGGCCACGCCGGCGCCTCCGGGCGTCAATGAGCATTTCCTGTACGTTGCGCAGCGGCGCGCCGTCCGCGTCCACCGCCCGCCGGGTCCAGTCGCCGTCCGGGCCCAGGTGCCAGGAGGAGGTGGAGTCCGAACTCCCGGTCTCCAGGAGTCTGTTGAGGGCGGCGCGGTGCGCCGGGTCGGTCACCCGGACCAGCGCCTCGATGCGCCGGTCGAGGTTGCGGTGCATCATGTCCGCGCTGCCCAGCCAGACCTCGGGCTCGCCGCCGTTGCCGAAGGCGAAGATCCGCGAGTGTTCCAGGAAGCGGCCGAGGATGCTGCGGACGCGGATGTTCTCGCTCAGGCCGGGGACTCCGGGGCGCAGCGCGCAGATGCCGCGTACCCAGACGTCGACCGGTACGCCTGCCTGGGAGGCGCCGTAGAGGGCGTCGATGACGGCCTCGTCGACCATGGAGTTGACCTTGATACGGACGTAGGCGGGGCGGCCGGCCCGCTGGTGCGCGATCTCCTTGGTGATGCGCTGGATCAGGCCGTCCCGGAGGGACTTGGGCGCCACCAGGAGGCGGCGGTAGGTCTCGCGGCGGGAGTAGCCCGACAGCCGGTTGAAGAGGTCGGAGAGGTCGGCCCCGACCTGCGGGTCGGCGGTCAGCAGCCCCAGGTCCTCGTACAGCCGGGCCGTCTTGGGGTGGTAGTTGCCGGTGCCGACGTGGGAATAGCGGCGCAGCATCTCGCCTTCCTGGCGGACGACCAGCGACAGCTTGCAGTGGGTCTTGAGGCCCACCAGGCCGTAGACGACATGGCAGCCGGACTCCTCCAGCTTGCGCGCCCACTTGATGTTGGACTGTTCGTCGAAGCGGGCCTTGATCTCGACGAGGACGAGAACCTGCTTGCCGGACTCCGCGGCGTCTATCAGGGCGTCGACGATCGGGGAGTCGCCGGAGGTGGTGCGGTAGAGCGTCTGCTTGATGGCGAGGACATCCGGGTCGGCGGCGGCCTGCTCCAGGAAGGCCTGTACGGAGGTGGAGAACGAGTCGTACGGGTGGTGGAGGAGGACGTCGCGGGCGCGCAGGGCGGCGAAGATGTCGGGGGCGGTCGCCGACTCCACCTCCGCCAGGTCGCGGTGCGTGCCGGCGATGAACTTCTCGTACTTCAGCTCCGGCCGGTCCAGCGCGCCGATGCCGAAGAGGCCGGTGAGGTCGAGGGGGCCGGGCAGCGGGTAGACCTCGGCGTCGGAGACCTTCAGTTCCTGGACGAGGAGGTCGAGCACGGACGGGTCGATGGATTCCTCCACCTCGAGGCGGACCGGGGGCCCGAAGCGGCGCCGCATCAGCTCCTTCTCCAGGGCCTGGAGGAGGTTCTCGGCGTCGTCCTCCTCCACCTCGAGGTCTTCGTTGCGGGTGACGCGGAACATGTGGTGCGCGCGCACCTCCATGCCCGGGAACAGCTCCTCCAGGTGGGCGGCGATGACGTCCTCGATGGGGACGTAGCGCTGCGGGGAGGCCTCCAGGAAGCGGGAGAGCAGCGGCGGCACCTTGACACGCGCGAAGTGGTCGTGGCCGCTGACCGGGTTGCGTACGACGACGGCCAGGTTCAGCGACAGACCGGAGATGTACGGGAAGGGGTGCGCGGGGTCCACCGCCAGGGGCGTGAGCACCGGGAAGATCTGCTGACGGAAGAGGGTGAACAGGCGGGCCTGCTCCTTGTCGGTCAGCTCGGGCCAGCGGATCAGGTGAATGCCCTGTTCGGCGAGCTCGGGGGCGACGTCCTGCTGGTAGCAGGCGGCATGCCGGGCCATGAGCTCGCGCGAGCGCGTCCAGATCAGGTCCAGCACCTCGCGGGGCTGGAGGCCGGACGCGGAACGGGTGGCCACTCCGGTGGCTATCCGCCGCTTGAGGCCGGCGACCCGGACCATGAAGAACTCGTCCAGGTTGCTGGCGAAGATCGCCAGGAAGTTGGCCCGTTCGAGGAGCGGCGTCGCCGGGTCCTCGGCCAGCTCCAGAACCCGCTCGTTGAACGCCAGCCAGCTGCGCTCGCGGTCCAGGAATCGGCCGCTGGGCAGCTCCTGGCCGTCCGCGCCGGGCACACCCGATTCCTCGTACGAGTCGAGGTCGGCGTCCATCTCGGGCTCGAGCTCGGGGAGTGTGCCGCGCATGGCGTGCGGGCGGTGCGCCGCGATGGAGCCCACCGAGGGCTGGGCCGCGGGGCCCGAGCCTTCGGGCGGGGCCGGTGACGGCTTCGGGGGCTGCGTCTCGGGCGGGACCTGGGCCTGAGCGCGCGACTGCTGCTTCATGTACCCATTCTTCCGCGCTCCGGGGATTCCAGGCTCGTCAGAACCAGGAGGCGGCGCGAGACGGAGCCTCTGGTTCTGGGCGTTCGGCACAGCGGGCTGCATTCGGCGATGCTCGCAAGCGATATTGAATCGCCGGTAACGCGGATATGGCGGACAGGCAAGCGGGGCGCTACTCCCAGGGGTTCGGGGGCCGGGACACGCGGGCGGTCCCCGGTCCGGGCCGGTGGCCGCCGAGGGCTCCGGGCGCCCAGTATAAGCCCCCGATAAAGCTCGTTGTTACGTATGAGAAACGCCCTCATCCTTAATTAAGCGAGACCTCACGAAAATTGGCCTGTGCACTCGATTTTCTGGCGTAGCGTTTTCCTTGTCGCCGCCGGGAGGGCAACACGGCACCGACGGCGAGTAATACCTCACCCATTTCATCGAGCAACGGAGAAATCCATGAGCTTCCGTAAGATCATTCCCGCCATTCCCGCCCGCCCCGCCGAGCCGGCCCGTCCGGGCATTCCCGCCCACCCCTGCGACACGGTGACCACCAGCCCGGCCCGCGCCCGCCGGGTCGTCACGGTCAAGCGCGCCGGCCGCCGGGTGATCGGCGGCTGACGGGCCGTCATCTCCCGGAGGCGGGCCCCGGTGTGGGGCCGGGGCCCGCCTCCGCCCCACGGACGCACGGACGCACGGACGCACAAAAGAGGAGCGGCTGCGGATGTCTCCGTACGACGACCAGGCGACGGTACGGCTGCGGGCCCTCACCCCCGTACCGAAATTCCCGGTACCGGAATTCATCGCACCAGAATTCACCGCGCCGGAATCCACCGGGGGCAAGGAAAAGAGAAATCCCGAACTCGAGGCGGCCGCCGACACCACGAAGAGCACCTCCGTCCGGCAGGCATTCCGAAGTTTCTGGCCGCTGGTAAAAGGCGATCGGCGCCGGCTTGTCCTGATATGCGCCTGTGTCGTCGTCGCCGCCCTCGCGGAGACCGCGGCCATTCTCCTCTTCGGCGAATTGACCGACCACGCCCTGCAGAAAGGGTCGCTCGGCGCGTTCTGGGGGCCGGCCGCGAAGTGGCTGGGCGTGGCGGCCTTCGGGGCCGTCATCGGTTACCTCGGCAACTCCACGGCCGTATGGGTGGCGGAGCGTTTCGTGATGCGGCTACGGGCCCGGGTCTTCGGGCACGTCCAGGACCTGCCGCCGCACTTCTTCCAGCAGCACCGGCAGGGCGACCTCGTCGAACGTCTCACCGGGGACGTCGAGGCCATCGAGCAGCTGGTCGTCTCCGGGGTGGTCAGAACCGTGTCCGCGCTGTTCAGCACGGTGTTCTTCTTCACCGCCGCCCTCATCCTGCGCTGGGACCTGGCGCTGGCGACGTTCGTCCTGGCGCCGCTGTTCTGGCTGGCCGCCCGGCAGTTCGCCGCACGCATCAAGGCCGCGGCCCGGCAGGAACGCGTCGCCGACGGGGCGATCACCTCGGTCGTCGAGGAGTCGCTGGGCAACATCGTGCTGACCCAGGCGTACAACCGGCGGCAGGCCGAGGAGCAGCGGCTGCGCACCGAGGCCCGCGCCTGGATGCGTGCCTCCGTGCGCGGGGCCCGGCTGAGCGAGATGTACACCCAGCTCGTCGAGGTGATCGAGACGGTGTGCGTCCTGGCCGTCATCGGGCTCGGCGCCTGGGAGATCTCCCAGGGCCGGATGACCCTCGGACAACTGCTGGCCTTCGCCGCCTTCCTCGGCTACCTCTACCCACCGATCCGCGCCCTGGGCCAGCTCGGACTCACCGTCACCGCGGCCACCGCCGGCGCCGAGCGGCTGCTGGAGATCCTCGCCGCCCGGCCCGCCGTCACCGACCCCCCGGCGCCCCGGCCGCCCCGGCAGGTCCGCGGCTTCCTCGACGTCGACCACGTCTGGTTCCGCTACCCCGGCACGGACCCCGCCGCTATGGGCCCGGCCACCGCCCCGTACGCCCTCCGCGACCTCTCCTTCACGGCCCGCCCCGGGGAGCTGGTCCTGATCACCGGCCCCAGCGGAGCCGGCAAGTCGACGGTGTCCAAGCTCCTCCCCCGCTTCTACGACCCGGCCGCCGGCCACATCCGGCTCGACGGCACCCGCCTCGACGCCCTCCCCCTGGAATTCCTGCGCCGGCAGATCACCCTGCTCCCGCAGAAGACGCTCGTCCTGCACGGCACCCTCCGGGAGAACATCGCCTGCGGCCGGCCGGGCGCCACCGACGACCAGGTCGTACGGGCGGCCCGGGACGCCGCCGCACACGACTTCATCAGCGCGCTCCCCGACGGCTACGAGACCGTCGTCTCCCCCGCCACCGCCCAGTTGTCCGGCGGCCAGCTCCAGCGCATCGCCATCGCCCGCGCCCTGCTGCGCGACGCCCCCGTCCTCGTCCTCGACGAGCCGACCGCCGGCCTCGACGCGCTCTCCGCCCGCCGGGTGATCGCACCGCTGCGCCATCTGATGTCCGGCCGTACGACCCTCCTGATCACCCACGATCTGCATCTGGCCCCGGACGCCGACCGGATCCTCGTCCTCGACGACGGCCGACTGACGGAGTCCGGGCGCCACGAGGAGCTGCTGGCCCGCGCCGGTACGTACGCCCGTCTGCACGGCCACGCGAGCGCGCCCCGGCCGGCGGCCGGATCATGAGCGCGCGGCCCGCCGCAGCCGGTACCCGGCCCGCGGCACCGTCTCCACCACCGCCGGCTCCCCGAGCCTGGCCCGCAGCCTGCTCAGCGTGATCCGTACGGCATTGCTGCCGGCGCCCAGGTCCCCGCCCCACACCCGCGCCAGCAGCTCCTCGCCGCTGACCACCGCCCCGTCGGCGCGCAGCAGCACCTCCAGCGCGGCGCACTCCCTCCCGGACAGCGGCACCTGCCGCCCGTCGCGACCGACCATGCGGCGCGCGGTGCCCAGGACGAGCCCGGCGCACTCCAGGACGGCCGGCGCCGCCGTACCCGCACGGCGGCCCAGGGCGGCCACCCGGGCCAGCAGTTCCTCGTAGGCGAAGGGCTCGGTCAGACAGTCGTCGGCGCCCAGGGACAGTCCCTCGACCCGGCCCCAAGCTCTCGGCTCCTCTGGGGCAGAAGATGCCCCCGTCTCGAGCGAGCCGGCGGCGGTGGGCATCAGCACGCGCAGATGCGGCCACTGGGCCACCACACTGCGGCACACCTCGTCGCCATGGAGTCCGGGCAGATCCCGGTCAAGGACGAGCAGGTCGTAGCGCCCGAGCCGGAGCCGGCGCAGCGCCGCGGCGCCGTCCCCGACGACATCCACGGCATACGACGCCCGCCGCAGCCCCGCCGCCACCATCCCGGCCAGAAATTCCTCGGCCTCGACGATCAGTACACGCATGGGTCCCTGTGTAGGCGCCCCGGAGGTTTCGTTGCTGTTGCGCCGCCGCAAGCCGGCACGAGCCGCCGTCGCGAGGCGCGGCGAGCCGCCACGGAAGCGGCCGAAGGCCCCGCCCCCCAAACTCGGCTGCCCCCCTCAACTCCCCTGCGTACGCTGGCCGCATGCCCACTCCTCACACTCCCGCCACACCGGCCCCGCCGCTCCCGTACACCCCCGACTACCCCCTCCGCACCGCGCGCCTGGAGCTGCGCCCGATCCGCGCCGACGACTTCGCGGCGATATTCGCCTACCGACGGCTCCCCGAGGTCTGCCGCTACCTCTACACGGGCCCCTACGAGGAGCCCGAACTCCGCGCCGACCTCACCACCAAGGCCACCCGCACCACCCTGCGCGAGAGCGGCGACATCTTGAGCCTGGCCGTCGTGGTCCGCGAGACCGGACAGCTGATCGGCGACGTCACCTTCGTCCTGACCCGCGCCGAGCACCGCCAGGGCGGCATCGGCTATGTCTTCCACCCCGGCCACGGCGGCCACGGCTATGCCACCGAGGCAAGCCGCGCCCTGCTGAAGCTGGGCTTCGAGGACCTGCAACTGCACCGCATCCAGGCCGAGTTGGACGGCCGGAACACCGCCTCGGCCCGCCTGCTGGAGCGGCTGGGCATGCGCCGCGAGGGCCATCTGAAGGAGAACGAGTTCCTCGACGGGGAATGGGCCGACGAGGTCGTCTACGCGATGCTGGCGCGGGAGTGGCACCGGGTCACGGGTGCCGAGTGACCTTGACGGTCATGCGCTGCCCCTGGCCAAGATTGAGGATGGAGTCACGAGCCGGGCACGTTCGTAGAGTTCCCGTGCGGCGTGATTCTTGAGGTGGGGGCGGATGAGCTTGACCATTGTTTGCATGCGTTGATCTGCCCGTCCCGACTGAATCAAAGGGTAGTCGTTCAACGCGAGATGCCATGTCGCGCACGCTGATTCCAGGTGACCGATGGAGAGTTGACGCTCGGCCAGCATGGAACGTTCTTTCACGCGTGTTCTCCGGTAAACGTCATAGCGCAGCTTGTCCGACTGCTGCATCGCTTGAACGGCGCCGCGCATGTCACCCAATTCGTAACGTACTTGACTGGTATGATAGTTCAGGGAAGCTGGATCGTACGAGCCGAATGCTTTCTCTCTGGATTCAGCCTTATCCATCGCTACTTCGGCTTCTTGTAGGTACATCAATGCAGTTCTGTGGTCGCCGATTTGAGCGGCAGAGTGCGCCTGCTGTCCGGCAAGGAACGCGCGCATGCGTGGACCGGCTTGCGGGGATGCGGCTGCGGCAGCATCTGCCAGCCGCATGGCTTGCCTTCCGTGCCCTAGATCGGCGGCTTGAAGGCTCATCCCCCGCAGCGTCGTGCAATATGTCAGATGGTCCTCTGCCGCTCCGGCAAGTTCCAACGCCTTGAGGTAATACTGCTGCGCAAGACCGTGAATGCATTCATCCACGGCCATGTACCCGGTGAGGTAGCTCAAGTCGGCAGCAGCCGACATCATCGCTTTGCGTACTGGCTCGGAGGCGTCCGCCCGCAGATATGGGGCTACCGTGTTCACCAGGAAAGCCGCAGCCATCGGGCGGGCGTGGCGCCCTCCGAATTGGTCGTCGAGTTCTGACACTCGTTCGGTCATCGCGATGACCATGTCGACCTCTGGCGTGCCGATGCGCTGAGTCCGGCCGGTTTGTGCAGCTTCCATTCGGCCGACCACTTCCGGCCAATTGGGCACGGTCAGCGCAACGGAAAAGAGACTTATACCGAGGACGCTGCGGCGTGAGGGATCCATATCTCCACTACCGAGATCGATAAGCCCTTCAACCGTACTCGGAGCGACGTCCGAGCTACTGGCAGGGGCCGGAAATCCGGCCTCGACATGGGTGAGGGGACGACCCAGCTTCCGCGCGAGGGCCTCCAAGATCAGCGGCCTGACCGTCTCCTTGGGGATGTGCCCCTGACGCCACTGATGGGCCGACGGCTCGCGGTACTTGAGTGGGGTTCCTCGTTCGGTGCCGACACGGTTCACGGCCTGGACGAACTGCCGCAGGGTCCAGCCGGTCTCCCGGTGAAGCCGTTCCAGGCGCCGGTTCGGTTCCCGAGTACCCATTGCCTTCAACTCCCCAGTCTGTAGGAGCGCTTAAAGCTCTTAAAAGCCGCTGCCCCTGCCACGGTACCGCTGGCTGTAGCCGAGCGGTTGCCTAGAGCGAGGACCGGCCCTCCTCTCGCGATGGCCACTGCAATATCGCCAAGACAACGAGAGGACCCCCGCGACCGTGGTTCGACGATCCGGGGGCGTGGCCATCAACTACAAGGGAGTTGACGACATGAACCACGCTACAGCGAGGTTCTTCATCCTGCTGCTGCGGCTGCTGTTTCCCCCGCGCGGCCGCCACCGATCGGCCGGCGCACTGTCCGCTGCGCGATGCGAGGACGCGCCGACGCTCGTGCCTCCCCGCGTTCCCGTCCGGCAGCCAGAGCTGCTGCGCGGCGAAGACTCGTACCTGATCCGCCCGTACGTCCTCTCCCCCGAGGAGCGGCGGGAACGACGGGCTCAGCGCGGGCGACGGCGGGCGCTGTGGCTGGCCATGCACGGGTACGACGCCGGGCCGCGGTGGATTCTTCCCCAAGCTCTCAACTTCGTTCGAGCAGGCCCAACCGTGGAGGTGGTGGGCTGATGGCCCGCATGTGCCGCCCCGTTCACCTCGGGGAACCGGCGTCTGAGCCCGTACCGGTTGCCGGGTGCGACGTGTGCGGGGCGCTGGCCGAGCAGCGCGCGAGGGCGTACGCCACAGGGGACAAGTCGAAGGCGACCGACTGCAACGTCGAGATGCGCGGCCACTCCCACCCGAAGGCGGTGCGGGCATGAGCGCGGGCGACGGCATCGTGCGTGGTGAGAGTGTCTCGTATAAGGATCAGCTCGCCGTGCCTGGTTCCGGTCTCGCCGACCCTCATGACTGCCTCGGATGCACTCTGCTGAAAGAGCAACTGAGCGAAGTCCTTCAGACGCAGCGCAATCTCGCCTTGTGGGAGCTTCTGCGGAACATCACGACGCCCAAGGAATACGGGCAGCCGGACGACGCACGGCCGCCCCATTAGACCGGGGCGGGGCCGCCATGCCGAACGCGCAGGCTCCCCGCTCACCACGACGACCCCGGCTCCCTCGAGGGAGCCGGGGTCGTCCACACGCGCAGACACCAGCGAGTGGTGGGATCCCTCACGTCTCCGACCGGTACATCAGATCCGTCTCATGCGTGACGAACCCCAGCCGCTCGTACACGCTCACCGCCGCCACATTGTCCGCATCGACGTACAGCATCGCGGTCGGCAGCCCCTGCGCCGCCAGGTGCCGCAGCCCGATCGCGGTCAGCGCCTTGCCCAGCCCGCCGCCCTGTGCGCCCGGCCGCACCCCGAGGACATAGACCTCGCCGAGGCCCTCGTCCGCGTGGACCTTCGTCCAGTGGAAGCCGACCAGCCGCCCCTCCTTCTCCGCGAGGAAGAAGCCCTTCGGGTCGAACCACGGCTCGGCCTTGCGGTCGTCCAGGTCCCGCTGGGTCAGCGAGCCCTGCTCGGGGTGGTGGGCGAAGGCGGCCGCGTTCACCTCCAGCCAGGCCGCGTCGTCGGTGCCCGGCTGGAAGGTCCGTACGGACACGCCCTCAGCGAGCTCCGGCTCCGGCAGCGTCAGATCGCCCAGCGAGCGGCGCATCTGGCGCAGCTCACGGAACATCGTCAGCCCGAGGGTCTGGGCGAGGTGCCGGGCGGCCGGATGCCCGCCGTGTGCCCACACCCGCAGCCGGCGCCCGGACTGCGCCAGCAGCTCGGTGCCCAGCGCCCGGCCGTGCCCGCGGCCGCGGTGGCCCGGGTGCACGGCCAGCTCGGCGGCCGGCGCCTCCACCGGGTCGGTGTCCTCCAGCTGCCCGTACGCGACCAGCTTCTCCTCGTCCTCCACGAGCGTACGGACGAGCACATGCCGCACACCCTCCCGTCGCCCGCCCCGCAGCTGCAGCCGCCCCTGCTCGGACACGGCCGGCTGCCCGTCCGTCCGCGCGGCCCGCTCGATCAGCTCCAGCACGGCCGCGGCCGCATCCGGGGTCAGCTCCTCGACCACCTGAATCCTGCGGCCGGCCCGGCCCATCTCCTGTGCAGCGTCAGTCATGTGTGCAGCGTACGACTCTCCCGGGCCCGGGAGCCGGGTGGTCGGGCGCGAGCGGGCCACCGGGGTGACCTCCTGGGTGCGCACGATGAGGCCGCACCAGCGGGCGACCCGCCGCAGAGGCGGCAGGCGGCGGCGTCCGCCGGGTCGTGGACGGAACCGCATCCGGGCCGCCGGTGAGCGCAGGCCGGCCCTGCGCGGGCCGCGGGCCCGCCGCGACGAACCGCACCGCGGGATTCGCCGGCCCGTCACCCTTCCCCTCTGTTGCCGCTACGCGCGTCGACCGTAGGCTGCCCTCCGCTCAGACCACCCAGGAGGGGAACCCATGCCATCCACACCTCAACGGCGCCGATCGGCCCGCAGATTGACGGTCGGACTGACCACCGGGGCCGCCGTGCTGGCCGCCGTCATCGGGCTCACCGCGACGGCCCTGCCGGCCGGCGCCGAGAGCGCGCATCCGCGGCCCGGCCGTACGGTCGACGTGCAGCTCCTCTCCTTCAACGACTTCCACGGCAACCTCGAACCGCCGCAGGGCTCTTCCGGCACGGTCGAGGAAATACAGCCGGACGGCAGCAAGAAGAGCATCCCGGCGGGCGGCGTCGAGTACCTGGCCCAGTCGCTCCGTACGGCCCGCAAGGGGCACCCGTACTCCGTCACCGCCGCGGCCGGCGACATGGTCGGCGCCAGCCCGCTCGTCTCCGGTCTCTTCCACGACGAGCCGACGATCGAGGCCATGAACAAGCTGGGCCTGGACGCCACCTCCGTCGGCAACCATGAATTCGACGAGGGCCGGGCCGAGTTGACGCGCCTCCAGAAGGGCGGCTGTCATCCGAAGGACGGCTGCTACGAGGACGGCAAGAAGTTCGCCGGCGCCGACTTCCCGTACCTCACCGCCAACGTCACGGACGACAAGACCGGCAAGCCGCTGCTCAAGCCGTACACCGTCTGGCAGCGCAAGGGCGTCAAGATCGGCTTCATCGGTGTGACCCTCGAGGGCACCCCGGACATCGTCAACGCCGACGGCATCAAGGGCCTGAAGTTCCACGACGAGGTCAAGACGATCAACAAGTACGCCAAGGAGCTCAACAGGCAGGGCGTGAAGTCCATCGTCGCCCTCATCCACGAAGGCGGCCTCCCCGCCTCCACCTCCTACAACTACGACTGCGACAGCCCCGGCGACGGCGACGGCATCTCCGGCCCGATCACCGACATCGCCAAGCACGTCACCCCGCAGGTCGACGCCCTGGTGACCGGCCACACCCACCAGGCCTACGCCTGCACCATCCCGGACCCGTCCGGCAAGCCCCGTACGGTGACGTCCGCGGCGTCCTTCGGCAAGCTCTACACCGATACGACCCTCACCTACGACCGCCGCACCCACGACATCGTGCGGACCAGCGTCAAGGCGCCCGGCGCGGCCAACCACGTCGTCGACCGCACCCAGCCCAAGGCCGCGGACATGACGTCCCTGATCGCCCGCTGGAACAAGCTCGCCGCCCCGATCGCGAACCGCCCCGTAGGCCATATCTCCGCCGACATCGCGGGCCGCGGCGCCAACGCCCCCGAATCGCCCCTCGGCGACGTCATCGCGGACGCCCAGCTGGAGGCCACCAAGGCCGCCGACAAGGGCGGCGCCCAGCTCACCCTGATGAACCCCGGCGGCATCCGCTCCGACCTCGCCTACAAGGCGTCCGGCGCGGAAGGCGACGGCGTGGTGACCTACGGCGAGGCCTTCACCGTCCAGCCGTTCACCAACATGACCAACGTCATCGACCTCACCGGCGCCCAGCTCCTGACCGGCCTCCAGCAGCAGGTCAGCGGCCCGAACGAGGCCTCCCCCAAGATCCTCCAGGTCTCCAGGGGTCTGACCTACACCCTGGACCTGACCAAGTCCGGCGCCGACCGCATCGTCAAGAACTCGGTCAAGCTGAACGGTGCGGCCCTCGACCCCGCCAAGACCTACCGCGTCGCCATGAACGAGTTCCTGGCCGGCGGCGGCGACGGCTTCCCCGCCTTCAAGAACGCCAAGAACACGTACGTCGGCCCCTCCGACCTGGACGCCTTCACCGCCTACCTGACCGCCCACTCCTCGGCGAACGCCCCGCTCGACCCGCCGAAGGCGGACCGGATCACGGTCGTGAAGTAGACGACCGGGACATCCCGTCCGGCCCCGGCCGTCCGTCTCTGAGACGGGCGGCCGGGACCGCTGCGCTTCGCACCGCGTCACAGCAGGTGGAAGCCGAAACCGGGGACGGCGATGGCGAGGCCGAGGAGAAGGACCAGCGGCCCGATCACGTAGTTGCCCCACCGCTTCTCGTCCTTGACACGCAACAGGGCGATGGTCACGGCGACACCGGTGGCGACGACCAGGCACCCGGCGAGCCCGAGGAGTGCCAGGAAGAAGGGGCCCAAGCCGGGATCGGGGTGGTTCGGGTCGATGTGAATGACCACCGCCAGGGTCGCGCCACCAGGTTCACCGGTCATGGTTCAGCCGTCGCCCTTCTCGGCTTGCTTGGCCAGGTTCTCCAGATCCGACTCGATTCCGGAGCCCGCTTCGTAGACCGCCGTGTTGATGCCGGTGCCGACGGAGTTCTTGTACGCCGCATCGGCGAACTTGCCCCGGTCACTGAGATGCTCGCCGCCGAGGCCGGCGTGGTCCTCCAAGTGCCGGAAGCGGGCGTCGCCAGCGGCGTTTCCGAGGGCGCCGGTGACGGCGTTCGTCCCCGCGTCCCATGCGATGGTCTCGCCGTCCTTGCCGTCCAACCCGTCGAGAGTCAGGCCGCCGGCGATGTTGCCGAGCGCACCGTTGGCGGCCTCCATGACCTGCTCCACACGCGCCCCGCACCAGCACCACACGGGGACTTGACCAAGACCGGGCCGTCGTCATGTGCGAGCGGAGGGCCCCCGGTCGCACATGACGACGGCCCGGTGGGGAGCGTTCCCACCGGGCCGTCGTCGTGTGCGTGTGTGCGGACGGCGCTCAGCCGCCGTACGGGTTCCCCTGCTGCG
>NZ_JBEZJZ010000013.1:0-129318 GCF_040651455.1 Streptomyces sp. NPDC048483 | reverse complement strand
GTACATCCTCAAGCTGCACCACCTGGTCGACGACAAGCTGCACGCACGGTCGACCGGCCCGTACTCGATGATCACCCAGCAGCCGCTGGGTGGTAAGGCCCAGTTCGGTGGCCAGCGGTTCGGTGAGATGGAGGTGTGGGCGCTGGAGGCTTACGGCGCCGCCTACGCCCTCCAGGAGCTGCTGACGATCAAGTCCGACGACGTGACCGGCCGCGTGAAGGTCTACGAGGCCATCGTCAAGGGCGAGAACATCCCCGAGCCCGGCATCCCCGAGTCCTTCAAGGTGCTCATCAAGGAGATGCAGTCCCTGTGCCTCAACGTGGAGGTGCTGTCCTCGGACGGCATGTCCATCGAGATGCGCGACACCGACGAGGACGTCTTCCGCGCCGCGGAGGAGCTCGGCATCGACCTGTCCAGGCGCGAGCCGAGCAGCGTCGAAGAGGTCTGACGGGAGTTCGGCCGGGGAGCCAGTGATGGTTCCCCGGCCGGCCCCAAGACCCCCGTTTCAGACCCCAAGACTTACAACCCTGAGAGGGATTGACGCATAGTGCTCGACGTCAACTTCTTCGATGAGCTCCGGATCGGTCTGGCGACCGCTGACGACATCCGTCAGTGGAGCCACGGCGAGGTCAAGAAGCCCGAGACCATCAACTACCGCACCCTCAAGCCCGAAAAGGACGGACTCTTCTGCGAGAAGATCTTCGGTCCGACCCGGGACTGGGAGTGCTACTGCGGTAAGTACAAGCGCGTCCGCTTCAAGGGCATCATCTGCGAGCGCTGCGGCGTCGAGGTCACTCGCGCCAAGGTGCGGCGTGAGCGGATGGGCCACATCGAGCTGGCCGCTCCTGTTACCCACATCTGGTACTTCAAGGGCGTGCCGAGCCGGCTGGGCTACCTGCTGGACCTCGCGCCCAAGGACCTCGAGAAGGTCATCTACTTCGCCGCCTACATGATCACGTGGGTGGACGAGGAGCGCCGTACGCGCGACCTGCCCTCGCTGGAGGCCCATGTCTCCGTCGAGCGTCAGCAGATCGAGCAGCGCCGCGACTCCGACCTGGAGGCCCGCGCCAAGAAGCTCGAGACCGATCTGGCCGAGCTCGAGGCCGAGGGCGCCAAGGCCGATGTGCGCCGCAAGGTGCGCGAGGGTGCCGAGCGCGAGATGAAGCAGCTGCGTGACCGTGCGCAGCGTGAGATCGACCGTCTCGACGAGGTCTGGAACCGCTTCAAGAACCTCAAGGTCCAGGACCTGGAGGGCGACGAGCTCCTCTACCGCGAGCTGCGTGACCGCTTCGGCACGTACTTCGACGGCTCCATGGGTGCGGCTGCCCTGCAGAAGCGCCTGGAGACCTTCGACCTCGAGGAGGAGGCCGAGCGCCTCCGCGAGATCATCCGTACCGGCAAGGGCCAGAAGAAGACCCGTGCGCTCAAGCGCCTCAAGGTCGTCTCCGCCTTCCTGCAGACCCGCAACAGCCCCAAGGGCATGGTGCTGGACTGCATCCCGGTGATCCCGCCGGACCTGCGTCCGATGGTGCAGCTGGACGGTGGCCGCTTCGCGACCTCCGACCTGAACGACCTGTACCGCCGTGTGATCAACCGCAACAACCGCCTCAAGCGTCTCCTTGACCTCGGTGCCCCCGAGATCATCGTGAACAACGAGAAGCGGATGCTGCAGGAGGCCGTCGACGCGCTGTTCGACAACGGCCGCCGCGGTCGCCCGGTGACCGGTCCCGGTAACCGCCCGCTGAAGTCCCTGAGCGACATGCTCAAGGGCAAGCAGGGCCGCTTCCGTCAGAACCTGCTCGGTAAGCGAGTCGACTACTCGGCGCGTTCCGTCATCGTCGTCGGCCCGCAGCTCAAGCTGCACCAGTGTGGTCTGCCCAAGGCCATGGCGCTGGAGCTCTTCAAGCCGTTCGTGATGAAGCGCCTGGTGGACCTCAACCACGCGCAGAACATCAAGAGCGCGAAGCGCATGGTCGAGCGTGGCCGCACCGTCGTGTACGACGTCCTCGAAGAGGTCATCGCCGAGCACCCGGTGCTGCTGAACCGTGCGCCCACCCTGCACCGTCTGGGCATCCAGGCCTTCGAGCCGCAGCTGGTCGAGGGCAAGGCCATTCAGATTCACCCGCTCGTCTGCACCGCGTTCAACGCGGACTTCGACGGTGACCAGATGGCCGTCCACCTCCCGCTGTCCGCGGAGGCCCAGGCCGAGGCCCGCATCCTGATGCTGTCCTCGAACAACATCCTCAAGCCGGCCGACGGCCGTCCGGTCACCATGCCGACCCAGGACATGGTGCTCGGCCTCTTCTTCCTCACCACGGATGAAGAGGAGCGCAAGGTCATCGGCGAGGGCCGGGCGTTCGGCTCGACCGCCGAGGCGATCATGGCGTTCGACGCCAAGGAGCTCTCGCTCCAGGCGAAGGTCGACATCCGCTTCCCGATCGGCACCGTCCCGCCCCGCGGCTGGACCCCGCCGGTTCCGGAGGAGGGCGAGCCCGAGTGGCAGCAGGGTGACAGCTTCCGGCTGCGCACGACCCTGGGCCGCGCGCTCTTCAACGAGCTGCTGCCCGAGGACTACCCGTTCGTCGACTACTCGGTGGGCAAGAAGCAGCTCTCCGCGATCGTCAACGACCTGGCCGAGCGCTACCCGAAGGTCATCGTGGCGGCGACGCTCGACAACCTGAAGGCGTCCGGTTTCCACTGGGCGACCCGTTCCGGCGTCACCGTCGCCGTCTCGGACATCGTCGTCCCGGAGGCCAAGAAGGCCATCGTCGCGGGCTACGAGGCCCAGGACGAGAAGGTCCAGAAGCAGTACGAGCGCGGTCTGATCACCAAGGACGAGCGCACGCAGGAGCTCATCAACATCTGGACCAAGGCGACCAATGAGGTCTCCGAGGCGATGAATGAGAACTTCCCCAAGACGAACCCCATCTTCATGATGGTTGACTCGGGTGCCCGAGGAAACATGATGCAGATGCGGCAGATCGCGGGTATGCGTGGTCTGGTGTCGAACGCGAAGAACGAGACCATCCCGCGTCCGATTAAGGCGTCGTTCCGCGAGGGTCTGTCCGTGCTGGAGTACTTCATCTCCACGCACGGTGCCCGTAAGGGTCTGGCGGACACCGCCCTTCGTACCGCCGACTCCGGTTACCTCACCCGTCGTCTGGTCGACGTCTCCCAGGACGTCATCATTCGCGAGGAGGACTGCGGCACGGAGCGTGGCCTCAAGCTGCGGATCGCCTCGAAGGACGCCGCGGGTGTCCTGCGCAAGGCGGATGACGTCGAGTCCAGCGTGTACGCACGGATGCTCGCCGAGGACGTCGTGGTGGACGGCAAGGTCGTCGCCCCCGCGAACGTCGACCTCGGTGACGTGCTCATCGACGCGCTGGTCGCCAACGGCGTCGAGGCAGTCAAGACCCGTTCGGTCCTGACCTGTGAGTCGGCGGTCGGCACCTGTGCCTTCTGCTACGGCCGTTCGCTGGCCACCGGCAAGCTGGTCGACATCGGTGAGGCGGTCGGCATCATCGCCGCCCAGTCCATCGGTGAGCCCGGCACCCAGCTGACGATGCGTACCTTCCACACCGGTGGTGTGGCCGGTGACGACATCACCCTGGGTCTGCCGCGTGTCGTCGAGCTCTTCGAGGCCCGTACGCCCAAGGGTGTCGCCCCGATCTCGGAGGCGGCCGGCCGCGTCCGTATCGAGGAGACCGAGAAGACCAAGAAGGTTGTCGTCACCCCGGACGACGGCAGCGACGAGATGGCGTACGGCGTCTCCAAGCGTGCCCGTCTCCTGGTGGCCGAGGGCGACCACGTCACGGTCGGCCAGCCGATGACCGTGGGTGCCGTCAACCCGCACGACGTGCTGCGGATCCTCGGCCAGCGCGCCGTCCAGGTCCACCTGGTCGGCGAGGTCCAGAAGGTCTACAACAGCCAGGGCGTGGCGATCCACGACAAGCACATCGAGATCATCATCCGGCAGATGCTGCGCCGTGTGACGATCATCGAGTCCGGCGACGCGGAGCTGCTGCCGGGCGAGCTGGTGGAGCGCACGAAGTTCGAGGGCGAGAACCGTCGGGTCGTGGCGGAGGGTGGCCACCCGGCCTCCGGCCGTCCGCAGCTGATGGGTATCACCAAGGCTTCGCTGGCCACCGAGTCCTGGCTGTCGGCGGCGTCCTTCCAGGAGACGACCAGGGTCCTGACCGACGCGGCGATCAACGCCAAGTCGGACTCCCTGATCGGCCTCAAGGAGAACGTCATCATCGGTAAGCTCATCCCGGCCGGTACGGGCCTGTCCCGCTACCGCAACATCCGGGTCGAGCCCACCGAGGAGGCCAAGGCCGCGATGTACTCGGCCGTCGGTTACGACGACATCGACTACTCGCCCTTCGGCACCGGCTCCGGCCAGGCGGTCCCGCTGGAGGACTACGACTACGGTCCGTACAACCAGTAAGCCCGGACGGCCGGCAAGCCGGCCCGTGCGGCAGCAACAGGGCGGTCACCCCACTGGGGGTGGCCGCCCTGCGGCATTGGGGGCCGCACGGGGGAACTTGTCCTCCCATCTCAGCGTCTGTGATGAGAGGATGGGGAGAACTGTCGAGCGGGGGGAGGTTCGCGAAGTGGCATTCCAGCCGTGGCAGGGTGGGCAGCCCGTCCAGCCGGCGAATCAGATGCCGGTCATGCGTGCCTCGCACGCGGATCGTGAGCGTGCGGTCGATGTGCTGAAGGCCGGTTTCGCCGAGGGGCGGCTTCAGCAGCCCGAGTACGAGCAGCGAATTTCCCGCGCCTATCAGGCGCAGACCCATGCCGAGCTGCAGATGCTGGTCTCGGATCTGCCGCAGGGACCGGTGCCGCAGGCGCAGTTTGCGCCGCGGCCGGTGCCGGCGACGTTCGCGCCGATGCCCATGCAGATGCCGATGCCGATGCACACCAACAGCTCGGCGACGGGCGCGCTCGTCTGCGGGATCCTGACGCCGATGACATGGGGCGCGACGTCGATTCCGGCGGTCATTCTCGGCCACAAGGCGCGCGCGGAGATTCGCCGTACGGGCGAGCGCGGGGACGGTCAGGCCGTCGCGGGCATTGTGCTGGGATGGCTGGGCATCGGGGGTTGGGCGCTGTTTCTCCTGGTGTTCATTCTTCTGGCGGCCACCGGCCACTGAGTGCCGTACGTGGGAGCGCCGGCCGAGGGGGCCGGCGGACGGTGCTCGGCCTTCTTCCCCATTGCGATCGATGCCACTACGGTGGCCGCAACGCCGTGAGGAGTCCGGCGTGTCCTTCGCGTGTGCATTTGTTTTGACCGTAGCCCATGCTGTAGGTACGCTCTGACCTTGTGCCTGGGGTGTCCCTAGGCTGCCGTGCGTACAACCTCCCCTCCCCAGCTACGGCCGGGGAGCGCAAGGAGCACGGAAGCCGGGTCTCGACACCGCAATCTGTCGCCACTCTCTCGCTTGCGAGGGATCGGTCTACAGCATTCGACACACCCGACCGCGTGGGTCGGTGACGTTCCAGGTTAGTTGTACCGAGACAAGAAACCGGAGAAACGGTGCCTACGATCCAGCAGCTGGTCCGGAAGGGCCGCCAGGACAAGGTCGAGAAGAACAAGACACCCGCACTGGCGGGGTCGCCTCAGCGTCGTGGTACGTGCACGCGCGTCTTCACGACCACCCCGAAGAAGCCGAACTCGGCCCTCCGCAAGGTTGCGCGAGTCAAGCTGAGCAGTGGGATCGAGGTTACTGCCTACGTCCCGGGTGAGGGGCACAACCTGCAGGAGCACTCGATCGTGCTCGTGCGTGGTGGCCGTGTGAAGGACCTGCCGGGTGTTCGCTACAAGATCATCCGCGGCTCCCTCGACACGCAGGGCGTCAAGAACCGCAAGCAGGCTCGCAGCCGCTACGGCGCCAAGAAGGAGAAGTAAGAATGCCTCGTAAGGGCCCCGCCCCGAAGCGCCCGGTCATCATCGACCCGGTCTACGGTTCTCCTCTGGTGACCTCCCTCATCAACAAGGTGCTGCTGAACGGAAAGCGCTCCACCGCCGAGCGCATCGTTTACGGCGCCATGGAGGGTCTGCGCGAGAAGACCGGTAACGACCCGGTCATCACGCTCAAGCGCGCGCTCGAGAACATCAAGCCGACCCTTGAGGTCAAGTCCCGCCGTGTCGGTGGCGCGACCTACCAGGTCCCGATTGAGGTCAAGCCCGGCCGCGCCGCGACCCTCTCCCTCCGCTGGCTCGTGGGTTACTCCCGCGCCCGCCGTGAGAAGACCATGACCGAGCGCCTCATGAACGAACTGCTCGACGCCTCCAACGGCCTCGGCGCTTCGGTCAAGAAGCGTGAGGACACGCACAAGATGGCCGAGTCCAACAAGGCCTTCGCGCACTACCGCTGGTAGTCGCAACCCACATCGAGACCGAGAGAAGATTGAGCCGATATGGCCACCACTTCGCTTGACCTGGCCAAGGTCCGCAACATCGGGATCATGGCCCACATCGACGCGGGCAAGACGACCACCACCGAGCGGATCCTGTTCTACACCGGTGTTTCCTACAAGATCGGTGAAGTCCACGACGGCGCTGCCACGATGGACTGGATGGAGCAGGAGCAGGAGCGCGGCATCACGATCACGTCTGCCGCGACGACCTGCCACTGGCCGCTGAACAACGTCGACCACACCATCAACATCATCGACACTCCGGGCCACGTCGACTTCACCGTCGAGGTGGAGCGCTGCCTGCGCGTCCTCGACGGTGCCGTGACGGTGTTCGACGGCGTTGCCGGTGTTGAGCCGCAGTCCGAGACCGTCTGGCGGCAGGCGGACCGCTACGGCGTTCCGCGTATCTGCTTCGTCAACAAGCTCGACCGGACCGGCGCGGAGTTCCACCGCTGCGTCGACATGATCGGGGACCGCCTGGGCGCGGTGCCGCTGGTCATGCAGCTGCCGATCGGCACCGAGATGGACTTCAAGGGCGTCGTCGACCTCGTTCAGATGAAGGCCCTTGTCTGGTCCGCCGAGGCGGCCAAGGGCGAGATGTACGACACCGTCGACATCCCGGCCACGCACCTCGAGGCTGCTGACGAGTGGCGCGGCAAGCTGCTCGAGGCCGTCGCGGAGAACGACGAGGCCATGATGGAGCTGTACCTCGAGGGCGAGGAGCCCACCGAGGAGCAGCTGCACGCCGCCATCCGTCGTATCACCCTTGCCTCCACCGGCGCCGAGGGTTCGGTCACCGTGACCCCGGTGTTCTGCGGTACCGCCTTCAAGAACAAGGGCGTCCAGCCCCTGCTCGACGGCGTTGCCCGCTACCTCCCGTCGCCGCTGGACGTCGGCGCCGTCGAGGGCCAGTCGGTCAAGGACGCGGAAGAGGTCCTGGTCCGCGAGCCGTCCGACAGCGAGCCGCTGTCCGCTCTTGCCTTCAAGATCGCGAGCGACCCCCACCTGGGCAAGCTCACCTTCATCCGCGTGTACTCGGGCCGCCTTGAGGCCGGCTCGCAGGTGCAGAACTCGGTGAAGGGCAAGAAGGAGCGCATCGGCAAGATCTACCGGATGCACGCGAACAAGCGTGAGGAGATCGAGTCGGTGGGTGCCGGTGACATCGTCGCCGTCATGGGTCTGAAGCAGACCACCACCGGTGAGACCCTCTGCGACTCCGCGAAGCCGGTGATCCTGGAGTCGATGGACTTCCCGGCCCCGGTCATCCAGGTCGCCATTGAGCCCAAGTCCAAGGGCGACCAGGAGAAGCTGGGTGTCGCCATCCAGCGCCTCGCCGAGGAGGACCCGTCCTTCCAGGTCCACACCGACGAGGAGACCGGCCAGACCATCATCGCGGGTATGGGCGAACTGCACCTCGACGTGCTGGTCGACCGTATGCGCCGTGAGTTCCGGGTCGAGGCCAACGTCGGCAAGCCGCAGGTCGCCTACCGCGAGACCCTGCGCAAGGCCGTCGAGCGTCTCGACTACACGCACAAGAAGCAGACTGGTGGTTCCGGCCAGTTCGCGAAGGTGCAGATCGCGATCGCGCCGCTCGAGGGCGACGGGTACGAGTTCGAGAACAAGGTCACCGGTGGCCGTATCCCGCGGGAGTACATCCCGTCCGTGGACGCGGGCTGCCAGGAGGCCATGGAGTTCGGCGTGCTCGCCGGCTACCCGCTGACGGGCGTCAAGGTCACCCTTCTCGACGGTGCCTACCACGAGGTCGACTCGTCGGAAATGGCCTTCAAGATCGCCGGTTCGATGGCCTTCAAGGAGGCCGCCCGCAAGGCCTCCCCGGCCCTGCTCGAGCCGATGATGAAGGTCGAGGTCACCACGCCCGAGGACTACATGGGCGATGTGATCGGCGACATCAACTCCCGCCGTGGTCAGATTCAGTCCATGGAGGACCGCAGCGGCGCCAAGCTCATCACGGGCCTGGTTCCGCTCTCGGAGATGTTCGGCTACGTCGGAGACCTCCGCAGCAAGACGTCGGGTCGCGCAAGCTACTCGATGCAGTTCGACTCCTACGCCGAGGTTCCCCGGAACGTCGCCGAGGAGATCATCGCGAAGGCCAAGGGCGAGTAGCTCCGTCTCCCGCGAGTCGGAACACGCTTTAGGCTTGACACCGTCTGCCGGGGTAATCCCCGCATTCCGTGAGGAATACCCCGGCGGCCGGCATCCCAGCAAAGATCACCTGGCGCCGATGAGTAAGGCGTACAGAACCACTTCAGGAGGAACCAGTGGCGAAGGCGAAGTTCGAGCGGACTAAGCCGCACGTCAACATCGGCACCATCGGTCACATCGACCACGGTAAGACGACCCTCACGGCCGCCATTACCAAGGTGCTGCACGACGCGTACCCGGACCTGAACGAGGCCTCGGCCTTCGACCAGATCGACAAGGCTCCTGAGGAGCGCCAGCGCGGTATCACGATCTCCATCGCGCACGTCGAGTACCAGACCGAGTCGCGTCACTACGCCCACGTCGACTGCCCCGGTCACGCGGACTACATCAAGAACATGATCACGGGTGCGGCGCAGATGGACGGCGCCATCCTCGTGGTTGCCGCCACCGACGGCCCGATGCCGCAGACCAAGGAGCACGTGCTCCTGGCCCGCCAGGTCGGCGTTCCGTACATCGTTGTCGCCCTGAACAAGGCCGACATGGTGGACGACGAGGAGATCCTGGAGCTCGTCGAGCTCGAGGTCCGTGAGCTCCTCTCCGAGTACGAGTTCCCGGGCGACGACGTTCCGGTCGTCAAGGTCTCGGCGCTCAAGGCGCTCGAGGGCGACAAGGAGTGGGGCGACTCCGTCCTCAAGCTCATGGCCGCCGTCGACGAGTCGATCCCGCAGCCCGAGCGTGACGTCGACAAGCCGTTCCTGATGCCGATCGAGGACGTCTTCACGATCACCGGCCGTGGCACCGTTGTCACCGGTCGTATCGAGCGTGGTGTCCTCAAGGTCAACGAGACCGTCGACATCATCGGCATCAAGACCGAGAAGACCACCACCACGGTCACCGGTATCGAGATGTTCCGGAAGCTCCTCGACGAGGGCCAGGCCGGTGAGAACGTCGGTCTGCTCCTCCGTGGCATCAAGCGCGAGGACGTCGAGCGCGGCCAGGTCATCATCAAGCCGGGCTCGGTCACCCCGCACACCGAGTTCGAGGCGCAGGCCTACATCCTGTCCAAGGACGAGGGTGGCCGCCACACGCCGTTCTTCAACAACTACCGTCCGCAGTTCTACTTCCGTACGACTGACGTGACCGGTGTGGTGACCCTCCCCGAGGGCACCGAGATGGTCATGCCGGGCGACAACACCGAGATGACCGTCTCGCTGATCCAGCCCGTGGCCATGGAAGAGGGCCTGAAGTTCGCCATCCGTGAGGGTGGCCGGACCGTCGGCGCCGGCCAGGTCACCAAGATCAACAAGTAAGTTCTGTTGATCGGGGAGACCCGGTAGTAGCTCAGCAAGGAGCCCCGTCCGCCATCTGGTGGGCGGGGCTCCTTGACAGTTCGGCCCCGATTGGCCTTACACATCCCGCGTATGGCACACTGTCCAGGTTGCTCGGTTGAGTGCCAATGCTGCGCGCCTCCCGCCGGGAGGACTGGAAGCGAGTCCCAGGTATTCGTCGTCCCTTCTCAGGGCCGGAAATACGGGAATCTTCCGGGAAGCGTCAGCGGGGTGCCTCGGCCAGGCGCCCGGTGGGTGTTCTTCCCCCACTTTCTCCTTCTTGAAGGATCTCCCGTGCGGAGATTTACGGGAAGGGGCGCGACACGCCCGACCGCGTGGGTCGGAGAAGAACGCGAACCTGCCGGGTCCCAGAGCGTTACGAGAGACAGGACTACGAAGTAGCCATGGCGGGACAGAAGATCCGCATCCGGCTCAAGGCCTACGACCACGAGGTCATCGACACGTCGGCGAAGAAGATCGTCGAGACGGTGACCCGTACTGGTGCGTCGGTCGCGGGCCCGGTGCCGCTGCCCACTGAGAAGAACGTGTACTGCGTCATCAAGTCGCCGCACAAGTACAAGGACTCGCGCGAGCACTTCGAGATGCGCACGCACAAGCGCTTGATCGACATCCTCGACCCGACGCCCAAGACCGTTGACTCGCTGATGCGCCTGGACCTTCCGGCCGGCGTTGACATCGAGATCAAGCTCTGAGAGGCGCGGAACAGATGGCTAAGCAGATCAAGGGCATCCTGGGCGAGAAGCTCGGCATGACCCAGGTCTGGGACGAGAACAACCGTGTCGTCCCGGTCACTGTGGTCAAGGCCGGCCCCTGTGTCGTTACCCAGGTGCGCACCAATGACCAGGACGGTTACGACTCCGTCCAGATCGCCTTCGGCGAGATCGACCCGCGCAAGGTGAACAAGCCCCTCAAGGGCCACTTCGCGAAGGCCGACGTCACCCCCCGCCGCCACCTCGTCGAGGTCCGTACCGCTGACGCCAGCGAGTACACCCTCGGCCAGGAGCTGACGGCCGAGACCTTCGAGTCCGGCGTCAAGGTGGACGTGACCGGCAAGAGCAAGGGCAAGGGCTTCGCCGGCGTCATGAAGCGTCACGGCTTCCACGGCGGCAAGGCGTCCCACGGTGCCCACCGTGTGCACCGTAAGCCTGGTTCCATCGGTGGCTGTGCCACCCCCGGCCGTGTCTTCAAGGGCATGCGCATGGCGGGCCGCATGGGCAACGAGCGGGTCACCACCCAGAACCTGACCGTCCACGCCGTTGACGCCGAGAAGGGTCTGCTGCTCATCAAGGGCGCCGTCCCCGGCCCCAACGGTGGCCTCGTCCTGGTCCGTACCGCGGCCAAGGGGGTTTGAGGAACCGATGAGCACCATTGACATCCTTTCGCCGGCAGGCGACAAGGCCGGGACCGTCGAGCTCCCCACGGAGATCTTCGACGCCAAGGTCAGCATTCCGCTGATCCACCAGGTCGTTGTCGCGCAGCTGGCCGCGGCCCGTCAGGGCACGCACAAGACCAAGACTCGCGGCGAGGTCCGCGGCGGTGGCAGGAAGCCGTACCGCCAGAAGGGCACCGGCCGCGCGCGCCAGGGTTCGACCCGTGCGCCGCAGTTCGCCGGCGGTGGCGTCGTCCACGGCCCCGTGCCGCGTGACTACTCGCAGCGGACGCCCAAGAAGATGAAGGTTGCCGCCCTGCGCGGTGCCCTCACCGACCGGGCCCGCAACAGCCGCATCCACGTCGTTGCCGGCGTGGTCGAGGGCGACATCTCCACCAAGGCCGCCAAGACTCTCCTCGGCAAGGTCAGCGAGCGCAAGAACGTGCTCCTGGTCGTCGAGCGCAGCGACGAGGCCGCGTGGCTGTCCGCCCGCAACCTGCCCCAGGTTCACATCCTGGAGCCGGGCCAGCTGAACACGTACGACGTGCTCGTCTCCGACGACGTGGTCTTCACCAAGGCCGCCTTCGAGTCCTTCGTGTCTGGCCCCAAGGCCGCTGAGACCGAAGGGAGCGACGCCTGATGACTGAGGCCGTCGTCACCAGCAAGACCTTCTCGGACCCGCGCGACGTTCTCGTCAAGCCGGTTGTCTCGGAGAAGAGCTACGCGCTGCTGGACGAGAACAAGTACACGTTCATCGTCGCGCCTGGCGCCAACAAGACCCAGATCAAGCAGGCCGTCGAGGCGGTCTTCTCGGTCAAGGTCACCGGGGTCAACACGATCAACCGTCAGGGTAAGCGCAAGCGCACCAAGACCGGTTTCGGAAAGCGCGCGAACACCAAGCGCGCCATCGTGACCCTCGCCGAGGGCGACCGTATCGACATCTTCGGCGGTCCGACCGCCTAAGGGCGGTCCGGATCGTCCGAAATCGGACGAGGACTGAGAAATGGGTATCCGCAAGTACAAGCCGACGACCCCGGGCCGTCGTGGCTCCAGCGTCGCCGACTTTGTCGAGATCACGCGGTCCACGCCGGAGAAGTCGCTGGTCCGCCCGCTGCACAGCAAGGGCGGCCGTAACAACGCCGGTCGTGTGACCGTTCGCCACCAGGGCGGTGGCCACAAGCGCGCCTACCGAGTGATCGACTTCCGTCGTCACGACAAGGACGGCGTGCCTGCCAAGGTCGCGCACATCGAGTACGACCCCAACCGCACCGCGCGCATCGCGCTGCTGCACTACGCAGACGGCGAGAAGCGCTACATCATTGCGCCCCGTGGCCTGGTTCAGGGTGCTCGGATTGAGAACGGCCCTGGCGCCGACATCAAGCCGGGCAACAACCTGGCGCTGCGCAACATCCCGGTCGGTACGACCATTCACGCCATCGAGCTGCGGCCCGGCGGCGGCGCGAAGTTCGCCCGTTCCGCGGGTGCCTCCGTGCAGCTGCTGGCGAAGGAGGGCTCCATGGCCCACCTTCGTATGCCGTCCGGTGAGATCCGTCTGGTCGACGTCCGCTGCCGCGCCACCATTGGCGAGGTCGGCAACGCCGAGCAGTCGAACATCAACTGGGGCAAGGCCGGCCGTATGCGCTGGAAGGGCGTCCGCCCGACCGTGCGTGGTGTCGTGATGAACCCCGTCGACCACCCGCACGGTGGTGGTGAGGGCAAGACCTCCGGTGGTCGCCACCCGGTCTCGCCGTGGGGTCAGAAGGAGGGTCGTACTCGTTCGCCGAAGAAGGCGAGCAACAAGTACATCGTCCGCCGCCGCAAGACGAACAAGAAGCGCTAGGAGCGGGTTTAGATGCCGCGCAGTCTCAAGAAGGGGCCCTTCGTCGACGACCACCTTTCCAAGAAGGTGGACGTACAGAACGATGCAGGCACCAAGAACGTCATCAAGACCTGGTCCCGCCGCTCCATGATCGTCCCGGCCATGCTCGGCCACACGATCGCGGTGCACGACGGCCGCAAGCACGTCCCGGTGTTCGTCACCGAGTCGATGGTCGGCCACAAGCTCGGCGAGTTTGCGCCGACCCGCACCTTCCGCGGCCACGAGAAGGACGACCGCAAGTCGCGGCGTCGTTGATCGGCGGAGTGCGAAGACTATGACTGACACCGAAGGGACAACCATGGAAGCCAGGGCCCAGGCGCGGTACATCCGCGTCACGCCCATGAAGGCCCGCCGCGTGGTGGACCTTATCCGTGGCATGGATGCCACGGAGGCTCAGGCGGTCCTGCGTTTTGCCCCGCAGGCCGCGAGCGTGCCGGTTGGCAAGGTGCTGGACAGCGCCATTGCCAACGCTGCACACAACTACGACCACACCGACGCCGGCAGCCTCGTTATTTCCGAGGCGTACGTCGACGAGGGCCCGACCCTGAAGCGGTTCCGGCCGCGCGCCCAGGGCCGTGCCTACCGGATCCGCAAGCGGACCAGCCACATCACCGTGGTCGTCAGCAGCAAGGAAGGAACCCGGTAATGGGCCAGAAGGTAAACCCGCACGGGTTCCGGCTCGGCATCACCACCGACTTCAAGTCGCGCTGGTACGCCGACAAGCTGTACAAGGACTACGTCAAGGAAGACGTCGCCATTCGTCGCATGATGACGAAGGGCATGGAGCGCGCTGGTATCTCCAAGGTGGAGATCGAGCGCACCCGTGAGCGCGTCCGCGTTGACATCCACACCGCTCGTCCGGGCATCGTCATCGGCCGCCGCGGCGCCGAGGCGGACCGCATCCGCGGCGAGCTGGAGAAGCTGACCGGCAAGCAGGTCCAGCTGAACATCCTCGAGGTCAAGAACCCCGAGACCGACGCTCAGCTGGTGGCCCAGGCCGTCGCCGAGCAGCTGTCCTCCCGCGTCTCCTTCCGTCGCGCCATGCGTAAGAGCATGCAGTCGACGATGAAGGCCGGCGCCAAGGGCATCAAGATCCAGTGCGGTGGCCGTCTCGGCGGCGCCGAGATGTCCCGCTCGGAGTTCTACCGCGAGGGCCGTGTGCCCCTGCACACGCTCCGTGCGAACGTCGACTACGGCTTCTTCGAGGCCAAGACCACCTTCGGCCGTATCGGCGTGAAGGTCTGGATCTACAAGGGCGACGTCAAGAACATCGCCGAGGTGCGCGCCGAGAACGCTGCCGCCCGTGCGGGTAACCGCCCGGCCCGCGGTGGCGGTAACGACCGTCCGCGCCGCGGTGGCGAGCGTGGCGGCCGCGGCCGCAAGCCGCAGCAGAGCGGCGCTGCCGAGGCCCCCAAGGCCGAGGCCGCTGCCACTGCTCCGGCGGAGACCCCTGGAACGGAGGCCTGACCGACATGCTGATCCCTCGCAGGGTCAAGCACCGCAAGCAGCACCACCCGAAGCGCAACGGTATGGCCAAGGGTGGCACCGAGCTGGCCTTCGGTGAGTACGGAATCCAGGCCGTCACTCCGGCCTACGTGACGAACCGGCAGATCGAGTCCGCTCGTATTGCCATGACCCGTCACATCAAGCGTGGCGGCAAGGTCTGGATCAACATCTACCCGGACCGCCCGCTCACGAAGAAGCCTGCCGAGACCCGCATGGGTTCCGGTAAGGGTTCTCCGGAGTGGTGGGTCGCGAACGTCAAGCCCGGTCGGGTGATGTTCGAGCTGTCCTTCCCGAACGAGAAGGTTGCTAAGGAGGCGCTGACCCGCGCCGCCCACAAGCTTCCGATGAAGTGCCGCATCGTTCGGCGCGAGGCAGGTGAATCGTGATGTCGGCCGTTACCAAGGCGTCCGAGCTGCGCGAGCTGAACGACGAGGACCTCGTCGCCAAGCTCCGTGAGGCCAAGGAAGAGCTGTTCAACCTCCGCTTCCAGGCGGCGACCGGACAGCTCGAGAACCACGGCCGGCTGAAGGCCGTCCGCAAGGACATCGCCCGGATCTACACCCTGATGCGTGAGCGCGAGCTGGGCATCGAGACGGTGGAGAGCGCCTGATGAGCGAGAAGAATGTGACTGAGACGAACGAGCGCGGTTTCCGCAAGACCCGTGAGGGTCTCGTCGTCAGCGACAAGATGGACAAGACCGTCGTCGTCGCTGTCGAGGACCGTGTCAAGCACGCGCTGTACGGCAAGGTCATCCGCCGTACCAACAAGCTCAAGGCGCACGACGAGCAGAACGCTGCCGGCGTCGGCGACCGCGTCCTCCTGATGGAGACCCGGCCGCTGTCCGCCACCAAGCGCTGGCGCATCGTCGAGATCCTCGAGAAGGCCAAGTAATCCCTCCTAGGGGGACCCCCTAGGAACAGTTCCGCCAGGCTCGGCAGGGGTTTCACGTGAAACCCCTGCCGGGAACCGGCAGACATTCAGGAGATAGACGTGATCCAGCAGGAGTCGCGACTGCGGGTCGCCGACAACACTGGTGCGAAGGAAATCCTTTGCATCCGTGTTCTCGGTGGCTCGGGTCGCCGCTACGCGGGCATCGGTGACGTCATTGTCGCCACCGTGAAGGACGCGATCCCCGGTGGCAACGTGAAGAAGGGTGACGTCGTCAAGGCCGTCATCGTTCGCACCGTCAAGGAGCGCCGCCGTCCGGACGGCTCGTACATCCGCTTCGACGAGAACGCGGCCGTCATCCTCAAGAACGATGGCGACCCCCGCGGCACCCGTATCTTCGGCCCCGTGGGCCGTGAGCTGCGCGAGAAGAAGTTCATGAAGATCATCTCGCTCGCGCCGGAGGTGCTGTAACCGATGAAGATCAAGAAGGGCGACCTGGTCCAGGTCATCACCGGTAAGGACAAGGGCAAGCAGGGCAAGGTCATTCAGGCCTTCCCCCGCGAGGACCGTGTCCTGGTCGAGGGTGTCAACCGGGTCAAGAAGCACACCAAGGCCGGTCAGACGGCCCGTGGTTCGAAGACCGGCGGCATCGTGACGACCGAGGCCCCTGTCCACATCAGCAACGTTCAGCTGGTCGTGGAGAAGGACGGCGCGAAGGTTGTCACCCGCGTCGGATACCGCTTCGACGACGAAGGCAACAAGATCCGCGTTGCCAAGCGGACCGGTGAGGACATCTGATGACTGCCACCACCAACGCGCCGCGTCTGAAGCTGCGCTACCGCGAAGAGATCGCCGGGAAGCTGAAGGACGAGTTCTCGTACGAGAACGTCATGCAGATCCCCGGTCTGACCAAGATTGTGGTCAACATGGGTGTGGGCGACGCCGCCCGCGACTCCAAGCTGATCGAGGGTGCCATCAAGGACCTCACCACGATCACCGGTCAGAAGCCGGCCGTCACCAAGGCCCGTAAGTCCATCGCGCAGTTCAAGCTGCGCGAGGGCCAGCCGATCGGTGCCCACGTCACCCTTCGCGGTGACCGCATGTGGGAGTTCCTGGACCGCCTGCTGTCGCTGGCGCTGCCGCGCATCCGCGACTTCCGTGGTCTGTCCCCGAAGCAGTTCGACGGTCGGGGCAACTACACCTTCGGTCTCACGGAGCAGGTCATGTTCCACGAGATCGACCAGGACAAGATCGACCGTACCCGGGGTATGGACATCACCGTGGTCACCACGGCGACCAACGACGATGAGGGCCGCGCTCTCCTTCGTCACCTCGGCTTCCCGTTCAAGGAGGCGTGAGCGAGATGGCGAAGAAGGCTCTGATTGCCAAGGCTGCTCGCAAGCCGAAGTTCGGTGTGCGCGCGTACACCCGCTGCCAGCGCTGCGGCCGTCCGCACTCCGTGTACCGCAAGTTCGGCCTGTGCCGCGTGTGCCTTCGTGAGATGGCTCACCGTGGCGAGCTGCCGGGCGTGACCAAGAGCTCCTGGTAATCCCCTAGTTGGGATTCCCGGAGGCTCTCGGTAAGCACCCGGTCGGCGGGCGCCCGTCCCTTTTTCCCGTTAGGGTAGAAGGGTTTGGGCGCCCCGCCGCCCGAGACCGACCGCGGGCGAAGCCCGCATAACGTCGCTTACTACGCCGTAGGTCCCCGCGCCGCACCCGTCCCGACTCTGATCGGGGAGAGGGATGGCGCACATAGGAAACCCCGGCGAGAGAGGCCGAAGGCCAATTCATGACCATGACTGATCCCATCGCAGACATGCTGACCCGTCTGCGTAACGCGAACTCGGCGTACCACGACACCGTCGTGATGCCGCACAGCAAGATCAAGTCGCACATCGCGGAGATCCTCCAGCAGGAGGGTTACATCACCGGCTGGAACGTCGAGGACGCCGAGGTCGGCAAGAACCTCACCCTCGAGCTGAAGTTCGGCCCGAACCGCGAGCGCTCGATCGCCGGCATCAAGCGGATCTCGAAGCCGGGCCTGCGGGTCTACGCAAAGTCCACCAACCTGCCGAAGGTCCTCGGCGGCCTGGGCGTGGCGATCATCTCCACGTCCCACGGTCTCCTGACCGGCCAGCAGGCCAGCAAGAAGGGCGTGGGTGGGGAAGTCCTCGCCTACGTCTGGTAACCAGGGAACGGAGGAATAGCTAATGTCGCGTATTGGCAAGCTGCCCATCCAGGTTCCCGCTGGTGTGGACGTCACCATCGAGGGCCGCACGGTCAACGTGAAGGGTCCCAAGGGCTCCCTTTCGCACACCGTTGCCGCGCCCATCGAGGTCGCCAAGGGTGAGGACGGCGTCGTCGCCGTCACCCGCCCGAACGACGAGCGTCAGAACAAGGCCCTGCACGGCCTGTCCCGCACGCTGGTGGCGAACATGATCACCGGCGTGACCCAGGGCTACAGCAAGGCGCTCGAGATCAGCGGTGTCGGCTACCGCGTCCAGGCGAAGGGCTCCAACCTGGAGTTCGCGCTTGGCTACAGCCACCCCATCGTCGTCGAGGCTCCTGAGGGCATCTCCTTCAAGGTCGAGTCCCCGACCAAGCTCAGCGTCGAGGGCATCGACAAGCAGAAGGTCGGCGAGGTTGCGGCGAACATCCGCAAGCTGCGCAAGCCTGACCCGTACAAGGCCAAGGGCGTCAAGTACGCCGGCGAGGTCATCCGCCGCAAGGTCGGAAAGGCTGGTAAGTAAGCCATGGCATACGGTGTGAAGATCGCTAAGGGTAACGCCTACAAGCGCGCTGCCGCTAAGCGTCGCCACATCCGCATCCGTAAGCGGATTTCGGGTACGCCGGCGCGTCCGCGTCTGGTGGTGACGCGGTCCAACCGTGGCATCACCGCGCAGGTCATCGACGACATCGCGGGCCACACGCTGGCCTCGGCGTCGACGCTTGACGCGTCCATCCGAGGCGGCGAGGGCGACAAGAGCGCTCAGGCCAAGAAGGTTGGCGCCCTGGTTGCCGAGCGTGCCAAGGCCGCCGGTGTCGAGGCCGTCGTGTTCGACCGTGGTGGCAAGCAGTACGCCGGGCGGATTGCCGCTCTGGCCGACGCCGCCCGCGAAGCCGGGCTGAAGTTCTAAGCCCCGGTTCCGGAGCTAGCGGACGTAACAGAGAGAGGTAAATCCAATGGCTGGACCCCAGCGCCGCGGAAGCGGTGCCGGTGGCGGCGAGCGGCGGGACCGGAAGGGTCGCGACGGTGGCGCTGCCGCCGAGAAGACCGCGTACGTTGAGCGCGTTGTCGCGATCAACCGCGTCGCCAAGGTTGTCAAGGGTGGTCGCCGTTTCAGCTTCACCGCGCTGGTCGTGGTGGGCGACGGTGACGGCACCGTAGGTGTCGGTTACGGCAAGGCCAAGGAAGTTCCGGCTGCCATCGCCAAGGGCGTGGAAGAGGCCAAGAAGAACTTCTTCAAGGTCCCCCGTATCCAGGGCACCATCCCGCACCCCATCCAGGGCGAGAAGGCTGCGGGCGTTGTCCTGCTCAAGCCGGCTTCCCCCGGTACCGGTGTGATCGCCGGTGGTCCCGTGCGCGCCGTCCTGGAGTGCGCGGGCATCCACGACGTCCTGAGCAAGTCGCTCGGCTCGTCGAACCCGATCAACATCGTGCACGCCACGGTGACCGCGCTTCAGGGCCTTCAGCGCCCCGAGGAGATCGCGGCCCGTCGTGGCCTGCCGCTGGAGGACGTTGCTCCCGCCGCTCTGCTGCGGGCGCGTGCTGGGGTGACCGCGTAATGGCGCACCTCAAGATCACGCAGACGAAGTCGTTCATCGGTAGCAAGCAGAACCACCGTGACACCCTGCGTTCGCTCGGGCTCAAGCGCCTGAACGACTCGGTTGTCAAGGAGGACCGCCCCGAGTTCCGCGGCATGGTGCACACCGTCCGCCACCTCGTGACGGTTGAGGAGGTCGACTGACATGGCGGAGAACAACCCGCTGAAGGTCCACAACCTCCGGCCCGCCCCGGGCGCCAAGACCGCCAAGACCCGTGTCGGTCGTGGTGAGGCGTCCAAGGGTAAGACCGCTGGTCGTGGTACCAAGGGCACGAAGGCCCGTTACCAGGTTCCGGAGCGCTTCGAGGGTGGGCAGATGCCCCTCCACATGCGCCTCCCGAAGCTGAAGGGCTTCAAGAACCCCGCGCACAAGCAGTTCCAGGTCGTGAACCTGGACAAGCTGGCCGAGCTCTACCCGCAGGGTGGCGAGGTCACGGTGGCCGATCTGGTCGCCAAGGGCGCGGTGCGCAAGAACGAGCTCGTCAAGGTCCTGGGCCAGGGCGAGGTCTCCGTGGCGCTGCAGGTTTCGGTTGACGCCGTTTCCGGCTCCGCCAAGGAGAAGATTGCCGCTGCCGGCGGCAGCGTCACCGAGCTCATCTGAGTTCGTTGGTTCAACTGACCGGGGATGCCCACTGTTTGGGGCATCCCCGGTTGGTCGTTCCACGGGGGTAAGGTCGCCGGTAAGGTGGCAGGCACTGTTGTTTTCCGGGGCTTTGCCCCGGACCCCCGCCGCGCGGGCTCTGCCTGTGCGGCTTTGGCCGCCAAGTAACCGTCGATCCTCAAGACCGTCACCTCTCGCTTACGAGGCGGGAGGCGCAGGAGGCACCGTGCTCACCGCGTTCGCCCGAGCGTTCAAGACGCCCGACCTGCGCAAGAAGCTGCTGTTCACATTGGGCATCATCGTGCTCTACCGGATCGGCGCACACGTCCCGGTCCCCGGGGTGAACTACAAGAACGTCCAAACCTGCATGGAGGTTGCCGGCGGCAACAGCGGGTTGTTCGCCCTGGTGAACATGTTCAGCGGTGGTGCGCTACTGCAGATCACGATCTTCGCGCTGGGAATCATGCCGTACATCACGGCGAGCATCATTCTCCAGCTGCTGACCGTGGTCATCCCCCGGCTGGAGGCCCTCAAGAAAGAGGGCCAGACCGGCCAGGCGAAGATCACTCAGTACACCCGCTATCTGACCGTGGCGCTCGCCATCATGCAGGGCACCGGCCTGGTGGCCACCGCCCGCACTGGTGCGATCTTCCAGAACTGCCCGGTCGCCAGCGAGATCGTGCCGAGCGACTCCATCTTCACGACCATCACGATGGTCGTCACGATGACCGCCGGCACGGGCCTGATCATGTGGCTCGGCGAGCTGGTCACCGACCGCGGTATCGGCAACGGCATGTCGATCCTGATGTTCATCTCGATCGCGGCCGGCTTCCCGGGCGCCCTGTGGCAGATCAAGCTCACCGGCAAGCTCGCCGACGGCTGGATCGAGTTCTTCTCGGTGATCGTGGTGGGCCTGGCGATGGTCGCGCTGGTGGTCTTCGTCGAGCAGGCGCAGCGGCGCATTCCGGTGCAGTACGCGAAGCGGATGATCGGCCGCCGGTCCTATGGCGGTACGTCCACCTACATCCCGCTCAAGGTGAATCAGGCGGGTGTGATTCCCGTCATCTTCGCGTCGTCGCTGCTCTACATTCCGGCCCTGATTGCACAGTTCAGCGGGTCGAAGGCGGCATGGGCGACCTGGATCGCCACCAACTTCACCAAGCAGAATCACCCGGTTTACATCGTTACGTACTTCTTGCTCATCGTGTTCTTCGCCTTCTTCTACGTGGCCATCAGCTTCAACCCCGAAGAAGTTGCCGACAACATGAAGAAGTATGGTGGCTTCATCCCGGGTATCCGGGCTGGTCGCCCGACGGCCGAGTACCTCAGCTACGTGCTCAACCGGATCACGTGGCCGGGCTCGCTGTATCTGGGGCTGATCGCACTCGTACCAACCGTGGCGTTGGTGCTGTTCAACACGCAACAGAACTTCCCGTTCGGCGGGACGAGCATCCTGATCATCGTGGGTGTGGGTCTGGAGACCGTGAAGCAGATCGAGAGTCAGCTTCAGCAGCGCAATTACGAAGGGTTCCTCCGCTGATGCGAATCGTCCTCGTCGGACCTCCGGGGGCCGGTAAGGGTACGCAGGCCGCGTACCTCGCCAAGAACCTCGCGATCCCGCACATTTCCACGGGGGACCTGTTCCGCGCGAACATCAGTCAGGGCACGCCGCTCGGTCTCGAGGCGAAGTCCTACATGGACGCGGGGAACCTCGTACCGGACTCGGTGACCATCCGTATGGCCGAGGACCGGATGGGGCACGAGGACGCGGCGAACGGCTTCCTGCTCGACGGCTTCCCGCGGAACGTGGGCCAGGCCGAGGCGCTGGACGACTACCTCAAGGACAACGACCTTCAGCTGGACGCCGTCCTGGACCTGGAGGTCCCGGAGGACGAGGTCGTCAAGCGGATCGCCGGCCGGCGGATCTGCCGCAAGGACAGCAGCCACGTCTTCCACGCGGAGTACAACAAGCCGAAGACCGAGGGCGTCTGTGACGCCTGCGGCGGCGAGCTGTACCAGCGCGACGACGACAGCGAGGAGACCGTCCGCAACCGGCTGGACGTCTACCACACACAGACCGAGCCGATCATCGACTACTACAAGGCCCAGGATCTGGTCGTCACGATCCCGGCGCTCGGCAAGGTCGCGGAGGTCACGGAGCGCGCGATGGCCGCGCTGCAGGCCCTGAGCAGGTAAACGGTTCTGTACGGCCGCGGTGTCCCGGGTGGGGCACCGCGGTCTTTGCGTTGCGGCGTCGGCGGACGGCCGCGGTGCCCGGGTGGGCCGCAGCGGCCGTATTGTGTATGGGGCGGTCGCGAGGGCCGCCGGACAAGCGTTGCAGTCGGACCGGAAAGGCATCAGCCGCAATGGTGGAGATCAAGACCCCCGAGCAGATCGCGAAGATGCGCGAGGCGGGGCTGGTGGTCGCCGCCATCCATGCCGCGACCCGGAAGGTTGCGGTGCCGGGGGCCACGACCAAAGACCTGGACGACGCGGCGCGCAAGGTGCTGGCCGAGCACGGTGCAAAGTCGAACTTCCTCGGGTACGGCGGGTTCCCCGCGACGATCTGCACCTCGGTGAACGACGTGGTGGTGCACGGCATCCCCGACACCGAGACGGTCCTGGCGGACGGGGACATCATCTCGATCGACTGCGGCGCGATCATCGACGGCTGGCACGGCGACGCGGCGTACACCGCCTTCGTCGGGTCCGGTCACTCCGCGGAGCTGGTCGAGCTCAGCCGGGTCACCGAGGAGTCCATGTGGGCCGGCATCGCGGCCGTCGCCAAGGGCAACCGTCTGGTCGACATCTCCAAGGCGATCGAGGGCTACATCCGCCGGCAGCCGCGCCCGTCGAGCGGCAAGTACGGCATCGTGGAGGACTACGGCGGCCACGGCATCGGCTCGCAGATGCACATGGACCCGCATCTGCTGAACTACGTCGACCGCAAGCGCGGCCGCGGCCCCAAGCTGGTGCCCGGCTTCTGCATCGCGATCGAGCCGATGGTCAATCTCGGCACCGCCAAGACGCACGTCCTGGACGATGACTGGACGGTCAAGACCAACGACGGCAGCTGGTCCTCGCACTGGGAGCACTCGGTCGCGCTGACCGAGCAGGGCCCGCTGGTGCTGACCGCGGTCGACGGCGGCAAGGCGAAGCTCGCCGAGTACGGCATCGAGGCCGCGCCGGATCCGCTGGCATAGCGGAGCCCGGACGGTCGTGCCGTTTTCGGCATTCCTCCGTTGTAAGGAAAAACGGAGGGGAATTCACCTGCGATTCCGCCGTATTGATATGGCAGCCGCTTCGGTTGCTGCACCGCCGGCTGATGCCGGTGCCGGCTCGGATGACTGACCATCATCCGGGCCGCTGTGCGTTCGGTGACGAGGTGCCGGTGAGGCCGCGTCGCACGGTGCGGGGCATGGGGCCAAGGGGCCCGGGGTCTCAATTTCACCTTTCTGGGGGCGTGACGTAGACTGACGCGTCGGCTCTGGTGCATTCGTGTGCCTGCGTACTCTACGTAACACACCGTACGGAGTCGATCAAGGTAGCCGATTCGAAAGGCGAAGCGTGGCCAAGAAGCAAGGTGCCATCGAGATCGAGGGCACCGTGATCGAGTCTCTGCCGAACGCTATGTTCCGCGTAGAGCTCCAGAACGGTCACAAGGTCCTCGCGCACATCAGCGGCAAGATGCGGATGCACTACATCCGCATTCTCCCGGATGACCGGGTCGTGGTGGAGCTTTCTCCGTACGACCTGACGCGTGGCCGGATCGTCTACCGCTACAAGTAGATCTTGTCGGCGCCCCGCTCCCGTGGGGTGACGGCACTGACCCGGAGAACCTCACATCCCATGAAGGTCAAGCCGAGCGTCAAGAAGATCTGCGACAAGTGCAAGGTGATCCGCCGCCACGGCCGGGTCATGGTCATCTGCGACAACCTGCGCCACAAGCAGCGCCAGGGCTGACGCACGCCGACCACCTGCATTTCGCAGTTTTCGCGCGACGCAAGCACACAACGTACATACGCAGTCACCCGACCCCCCGCACTCGCGTGGGGACGACACCCCCGGCTCGGAGGCCGGGGACCCGGCTCGTAATGCTCAAGAGTCTTACGGGAACGGTGCTGTGGAAGACCTCCGAATAGCCATCAGGAGCCACATCAATGGCACGCCTCGCAGGCGTTGATCTCCCGCGCGAAAAGCGCGTCGAGGTCGCCCTCACCTACGTCTTCGGTATCGGGCGCACGCTGTCGCAGCAGACCCTCGCCGCCACCGGCGTGAACCCGGACACCCGTGTTCGCGACCTGGCCGAGGAAGACCTGGTCAAGATCCGCGAGTACGTGGACAGCAACCTCAAGACCGAGGGTGACCTCCGTCGCGAGATCCAGGCCGACATCCGCCGCAAGGTCGAGATCGGCTGCTACCAGGGTCTGCGCCACCGCCGCGGTCTGCCGGTGCACGGTCAGCGCACCAGCACGAACGCCCGTACCCGCAAGGGTCCGCGTCGCGCGATCGCCGGCAAGAAGAAGCCGGGCAAGAAGTAGTCCTCAGCAGGACGCACTGTGTGTTCTGGGGGGATACCCCTCAGAGCCCCCCAAGCGGTCTTCGCTGTAGGACCGACCACCTCCACGGGAGTAATGAATGCCTCCGAAGGGCCGTACGGCCGGCGCCAAGAAGGTGCGCCGCAAGGAGAAGAAGAACGTTGCCCACGGGCACGCTCACATCAAGAGCACGTTCAACAACACGATCGTTTCGATCACGGACCCCACGGGCAACGTGATCTCTTGGGCCTCTGCCGGCCATGTCGGCTTCAAGGGCTCGCGCAAGTCCACCCCCTTCGCCGCGCAGATGGCCGCTGAGTCGGCCGCCCGTCGCGCGCAGGAGCACGGCATGCGCAAGGTTGACGTCTTCGTCAAGGGTCCCGGCTCCGGCCGTGAGACCGCGATCCGCTCCCTCCAGGCCACCGGCCTCGAGGTCGGCTCGATCCAGGACGTCACCCCCACCCCGCACAACGGATGCCGCCCGCCCAAGCGCCGCCGCGTCTGACCAGCTGAAGTAGGAGACAAGACAATATGGCGCGTTACACCGGGGCCGACTGCAAGCGTTGCCGTCGGGAGAAGCAGAAGCTGTTCCTCAAGGGCAGCAAGTGTGAAAGCGCAAAGTGCCCGATCGAGATTCGTCCTTACCCCCCGGGTGAGCACGGACGCGGGCGCACCAAGGACAGCGAGTACCTGCTCCAGCTTCGTGAGAAGCAGAAGTGCAGCCGTATCTACGGTGTCCTTGAGAAGCAGTTCGTGAACTACTACAAGGAAGCGAACCAGAAGTCCGGCAAGACCGGTGAGAACCTTCTGCGCATCCTTGAGACCCGCCTCGACAACGTGGTGTACCGGGCTGGCTTTGCCAAGTCCCGCGACCACGCCCGTCAGCTGGTCCGTCACGGACACATCAATGTGAACGGCCGCAAGAACGACATTCCGTCGGCTCGTGTGTCCGCGAACGACATCATCGAGGTCCGCGAGGGCTCTCGGAACCTGACCCCCTTCCAGGTGGCGCAGGCCGAGGCCGGCGAGAAGACCGTTCCGGCCTGGCTGGAATCGATCCCCTCGCAGCTGCGCGTCCTCGTGCACAGCATGCCCGAGCGCCAGGTGATCGACACCCAGGTGCAGGAGCAGCTGATCGTTGAGCTCTACTCCAAGTAAGAGCTGAGCGGAATGGTCTGGGCGGTACGGAGCCATTGGCGTCGTACCGCCCGTACCCTTTGAAGTACAGCGGGCGTCAAATAGCGGGCGTCCACGACTGAAGGATCGAACACCATGCTGATTGCTCAGCGTCCCTCTCTGACCGAAGAGGTCGTCGACGAGTACCGCTCCCGGTTCGTGATCGAGCCGCTGGAGCCGGGCTTCGGCTACACCCTCGGCAACTCCCTGCGTCGGACCCTTCTGTCCTCGATCCCCGGTGCGGCGGTCACGTCCATCCGGATCGACGGTGTCCTGCACGAGTTCACCACCGTGCCGGGCGTCAAGGAAGACGTCACCGACCTGATCCTCAACATCAAGCAGCTGGTCGTGTCCAGCGAGCACGACGAGCCCGTCGTGATGTACCTGCGCAAGCAGGGCCCGGGCCTCGTGACCGCCGCCGACATCGCCCCGCCGGCCGGTGTCGAGGTGCACAACCCGGACCTCGTCCTCGCCACGCTCAACGGCAAGGGCAAGCTGGAGATGGAGCTGACCGTCGAGCGCGGTCGCGGCTACGTCTCCGCCGTTCAGAACAAGCAGGTGGGCCAGGAGATCGGCCGTATTCCGGTCGACTCCATCTACTCGCCGGTGCTCAAGGTCACGTACAAGGTCGAGGCGACCCGTGTCGAGCAGCGCACCGACTTCGACAAGCTGATCGTCGACGTCGAGACCAAGCAGGCCATGCGTCCGCGTGACGCCATGGCGTCGGCCGGTAAGACCCTGGTCGAGCTGTTCGGTCTGGCGCGCGAGCTCAACATCGACGCCGAGGGCATCGACATGGGCCCGTCCCCGACGGACGCCGCCCTGGCCGCCGACCTGGCGCTGCCGATCGAGGAGCTCGAGCTCACCGTTCGCTCGTACAACTGCCTCAAGCGCGAGGGCATCCACTCCGTGGGTGAGCTCGTTGCCCGCTCCGAGGCCGACCTGCTCGACATCCGCAACTTCGGTGCGAAGTCGATCGACGAGGTCAAGGCGAAGCTGGCCGGTATGGGCCTGGCGCTGAAGGACTCGCCTCCCGGCTTCGACCCGACCGCCGCCGCCGACGCCTTTGGCGCAGACGATGACGCGGATGCCGGTTTCGTCGAGACCGAGCAGTACTAAGAGCTCGGGCCTGATGGCCTGATTGTGACTGCGGGCCGGCTTCGGTCGGCCGCGCGGTTCCCCGCGCCCCTTACGGGGCGCTGGTTGTTGCCGGTGAGCATCCGCTCACCGGGTCCTGCCCCCGGTACCTGGTACGGCCGGGGCAGATACCAAGGAGAAAGAAATGCCGAAGCCCGCCAAGGGTGCCCGTCTGGGCGGCAGCGCTGCACACGAGCGTCTGATGCTGCGCAACCTGGCCACCGCTCTCTTCGAGCACGGTCGCATCACGACGACCGAGGCCAAGGCCCGTCGTCTGCGTCCGTACGCGGAGCGTCTGGTGACCAAGGCGAAGAAGGGTGACCTTCACAACCGCCGTCAGGTCATGGAGCTGATCTCGGACAAGAGCGTCGTCCACACGCTCTTCACGGAGATCGCCCCGCGGTTCGAGAACCGCCCGGGTGGTTACACCCGTATCACCAAGATCGGTAACCGTCGTGGCGACAACGCGCCCATGGCCGTTATCGAGCTGGTGGAGGCGCTGACCGTGGCCCAGCAGGCCACCGGTGAGGCCGAGGCCGCCACCAAGCGTGCGGTGAAGGAGTCCGAGGCTGCTGCCGAGGCTCCGGCCGAGGAGTCGAAGGACGCCTGAGGCTCTGCCTGACTGTGAGCGGGTCCGTTCCCTTCGGGGGGCGGGCCCGCTTCGCGTTCCCCGTGGGGTTGAGAGGATGGCTGGTGTGAGCGATGAGGTAGAGCCCGGTTACGTCCGGGTGCGGTTGGATCTGTCGTACGACGGCGCGGAGTTCTCCGGGTGGGCCAAGCAGGCCCGGGGGCAGCGGACCGTCCAGGCGGAGATCGAGGATGCGCTGCGGACGGTGACGCGGTCGGGGGAGACGACGTACGAGCTCACCGTCGCGGGCCGGACCGACGCCGGGGTGCATGCGCGGGGGCAGGTGGCGCATGTGGACCTGCCGGCGGAGCTGTGGGCCGAGCACCAGGAGAAGCTGCTGCGGCGGCTGGCCGGGCGGCTGCCGAAGGATGTGCGGGTGTGGCGGCTCACGGAGGCGCCGTACGGGTTCAATGCGCGGTTCTCGGCGATCTGGCGGCGGTACGCGTACCGGGTGACCGATCACCACGGGGGCGTGGATCCGCTGCTGCGCGGCCATGTGCTGTGGCACGACTGGGAGTTGGACGTCGAGGCGATGAACGCCGCCTCGCGGCCGCTGCTGGGCGAGCACGACTTCGCGGCGTACTGCAAGCGGCGCGAAGGCGCTACGACGATCCGTACGCTGCAGGAGCTGAGCTGGGAGCGGGGGGCGGACGGGATCATCACCGCGACCGTGAAGGCCGATGCGTTCTGCCACAACATGGTGCGGTCGCTGGTCGGGGCGATGCTGTTCGTGGGGGACGGGCACCGGCCGGTGGAGTGGCCCGGGAAGGTGCTGGCGGCGGGGGTGCGGGACTCCGCGGTGCATGTGGTGCGGCCGCACGGGCTGACGCTGGAGAAGGTCGGCTATCCGGCGGACGAGCTGCTCATGGCCCGTAACAAGGAGGCGCGGAACAAGCGGTCGCTGCCCGGGGGTGGCTGCTGCTGAGCGAACGGGCGGTGGCGCCGTTGGGGGGCGGCGCCACCGTGGGGGTCAGGACTGCTGCTGGGCCTTGCGGCGGGCTTCCGCGAGCTGTTCCTCGGCGGCCTTTGCGGCCTGGTCCTTGCCGCGCTGGGTGATCCGCGTGAAGGCGTACGAGCCGCCGTCCGTGCCGATCTGCTTGGCCTTGGTCTCGGTGGGGTCGGTCCGCTTGCCGTTGTTGTAGCCGGCGATGGTGAAGTAGGCGTAGCGGCCGGTGGCGTTGGCCGTCGAACGGCACCTGGTGGCCTGGCAGAACGTGGACGGGACGCCGCCGCCGGCGAGCGGGGCGATGTTGCCGCTCTTCCACTGGTTTACCACCTTGGTGGCCTTGGCCGGGGAGGCGAAGACCGCGATGCCGACCGTGGTCGAGACGCCGCCCTTGGAGTAGGTGGCGCGCAGCAGCTTGGTGCAGCCGTTGTGGGCCAGCAGGGAGCCGAGCGGGCCCTGGGTGGCGGCGGTGCAGTCGCCGGTGGTGGCGGTCTTCATCCGCGGGTAGGTGTGCTCGCCGACGACCATGGTCTTGTCGGGGAAGAGCGTGGCGGGGGTGAGTGGCGCCTTGTCCTTCTTGGGGTCGGAGATGTAGTCCCGCGGGTTCGGCGGCGGCGGTACCGACACGTCGGGGAAGGACGGCTTGTCGTCCGGCTCGGCGACCTGGCCGGATGCGGTGGGGTGGGCGGTCGGGTGGCCGCCGCCGCCCTCACTGCCGCTGTTGACGACGGCGGCCGTGACGATGCCGGCCACCGCGAGCGCGGCGAGTGCGCCGCCGCCGATCAGTATCCAGCGTTTACGACGCGATGCCGCCTCGCTCTCGCTGGCGAGTGCGTCCCAGTCCGGAGTACCGGATCCCCCGGGGCCGTCGAACGGCCCTCCTTGCCCAAAGCTCATGCCGCGCATCCTAACGACCCGTGGGACACGGTCAGGCGGCGCTTCGGTGGCCCTTTCGTAAAGCGGTCGCGGGACCGGTCGGTAAACCGATTGGAGTAATTCGCGGCGGGCCGTGACAATCCAGCCCATGGGACATCTGGAAGCCGGGCACCTGGAGTACTACCTGCCGGACGGGAGGGCCCTGCTGGGGGATGTCTCCTTCCGGGTGGGGGAGGGCGCCTCGGTTGCGCTGGTGGGAGCCAACGGCGCCGGCAAGACGACGCTGCTGCGGCTGATCGCGGGGGAGCTGCAGCCGCACGGCGGCTCGGTGACGGTCACCGGCGGGCTCGGCGTGATGCCGCAGTTCGTGGGGTCCGTACGGGACGACCGTACGGTGCGTGACCTGCTGGTTTCCGTTGCGCAGCCGCGGATCCGGGAGGCGGCGGGGGCGGTGGATGCTGCCGAGCTGGCCCTCATGACCGCCGAGGACGACGACGAAGCCGCGCAGATGGCCTATGCGCAGGCGCTCAGCGACTGGGCGGAGGCGCGCGGGTACGAGGCCGAGACCGTGTGGGACATGTGCACGATGGCCGCGCTCGGGATGCCGTACGAGAAGGCCCAGTGGCGGCAGGTGCGCACGCTGTCCGGGGGCGAGCAGAAGAGGCTGGTGCTGGAGTCGCTGCTGCGTGGCAGCGACGAGGTGCTGCTGCTGGACGAGCCGGACAACTATCTGGACGTGCCGGGCAAGCGGTGGCTGGAGGAGCAGCTGCGGGAGACCCGTAAGACGGTGCTGTTCGTCTCGCACGACCGGGAGCTGCTGGCCCGCTCCGCGGAGAAGATCGTCAGCGTCGAGCCGGGGCCGGCGGGCTCCGATGTCTGGGTGCACGGCGGCGGCTTCGGTACGTACCACGCGGCCCGCAAGGAGCGCTTCGCCCGCTTCGAGGAGCTGCGGCGGCGCTGGGACGAGAAGCACGCGCAGCTGAAGAAGCTGGTGGTCTCGCTGCGGCAGGCGGCCTCCGTCAGCCATGAGCTGGCCTCGCGGTACTCCGCGGCGCAGACCCGGCTGCGCAAGTTCGAGGAGGCCGGGCCGCCGCCGGAGCCGCCGCGTGAGCAGGAGATCACGATGCGGCTGCGCGGCGGGCGGACCGGTGTCCGGGCGGTCACCTGCGAGAACCTCGAGCTCACCGGCCTGATGCGGCCCTTCTCCCTGGAGATCTTCTACGGCGAGCGGGTGGCCGTCCTGGGCTCGAACGGCTCCGGCAAGTCCCACTTCCTGCGGCTGCTGGCGGGCGACGCCGACAACCCCGTCGCCCACACCGGCACCTGGAAACTGGGCGCCCGCGTCGTCCCCGGCCACTTCGCCCAGACCCACGCCCACCCTGAGCTGCTGGGCCGCACCCTGCTCGACATCCTGTGGACCGAGCACGCCAAGAACAAGGGCCAGGCGATGTCCGCGCTGCGCCGCTACGAGCTGGAGCAGCAGGCCGAGCAGCGCTTCGAGCGCCTGTCGGGCGGGCAGCAGGCCCGCTTCCAGATCCTGCTGCTGGAGCTGTCCGGCACGACCGCGCTGCTCCTGGACGAGCCGACCGACAACCTGGACCTGGAGTCGGCGGAGGCGCTCCAGGAGGGGCTGGAGGCGTACGAGGGGACGGTGGTGGCGGTGACGCACGACCGGTGGTTCGCGAAGGCCTTCGACCGGTTCCTGGTGTTCGGGTCGGACGGGGTGGTGCGGGAGACCGCGGAGCCGGTGTGGGACGAGCGGAGGGTGGCGCGCGAGCGGTAGTCGGCGCCCCGGGGTGACCTGGGGTCGTACGCCGGTTCGGGGCCTGTTTTGACCCGTCCGGGGTCATCTCGGTATCCTGCTGGTTCGTTATGCGTATTGGCTTGCTCTATCTCACGTGAGGGGCCCTTACGCCGGTCCACCGGACCGACGACCGGCAGCGGACGATCGGGTTGCGTCACCCGTAGTGCCGCCTTGCTGTGTGGTCAGCCCCGGTGACCAGTACAGGACCCAACACTTCAGAAGCGAAGGCTAAGACGTGCGTACGTTCAGCCCCAAGCCCGGCGATGTCCAGCGCCAGTGGCACATCATTGACGCGCAGGACGTTGTCCTGGGCCGTCTGGCCTCTCAGGCCGCGTCCCTCCTGCGGGGCAAGCACAAGCCGGTTTACGCCCCTCACGTTGACACCGGTGACTTCGTCATCATCATCAACGCCGACAAGGTGCACCTCTCCGGCAACAAGCGGACCCAGAAGCTGGCCTACCGCCACTCGGGTTTCCCGGGTGGTCTGCGCTCGGTCCGCTACGACGAGCTGCTCGACAAGAACCCCGAGAAGGCCGTCGAGAAGGCCATCAAGGGCATGCTTCCCAAGAACACCCTGGGCCGTCAGATGCTCTCGAAGCTGAAGGTCTACGCGGGTGCCGAGCACCCGCACGCTGCGCAGCAGCCGGTCCCGTTCGAGATCACCCAGGTCGCGCAGTAAGTCCGGCCACCCCCTAAGACGAACAGAATCTGAGGAGCATCGTGGCCGAGACCACTCCCGAGACCCCCGTCATCGAAGACGAGACGGCCGTCGAGGAATACACCACCGAGACCGAGGTCGTGGAGTCGGAGTACACCTCCGAGTCCCTCGCCTCCCGCTTCGGCGACCCGCAGCCGGCCGCCGGCCTGGGCCGTCGCAAGAACGCCATCGCCCGCGTCCGGATCGTTCCGGGCACCGGCAAGTGGAAGATCAACGGTCGCACCCTCGAGGGCTACTTCCCCAACAAGGTGCACCAGCAGGAAGTCAACGAGCCCTTCAAGGTGCTCGAGCTCGACGACCGCTACGACGTCGTCGCCCGCATCTCCGGCGGCGGCATCTCCGGCCAGGCCGGTGCGCTGCGTCTGGGCGTCGCCCGTGCGCTGAACGAGGCGGACCTGGACAACAACCGCGCCCCGCTGAAGAAGGCCGGGTTCCTCAAGCGTGACGACCGTGCGGTCGAGCGCAAGAAGGCCGGTCTCAAGAAGGCCCGTAAGGCGCCGCAGTACAGCAAGCGCTAATCACGCTCGCTGCACCCTGCAGCTCCTGGCGAACGCCCCGGTGGCACGTTCCGTGCGCCGGGGCGTTCGGCTATCCCGGGACCGCAGGCCCGTACCTGCGGCCAGGGGCGTACACCCCAGGTCCATATGTGCGGCCCGGGGCGTATACCTGGGATCAGGGACGTATACCTGGACTTGAAGCTCTGGTCCAAGCTCAGACACTCGGAGGACACCAGTGGGACGACTCTTCGGCACGGACGGTGTGCGCGGCGTCGCCAATGCGGACCTGACGGCGGAGCTCGCGCTCGGGCTGTCGGTCGCTGCGGCGCATGTGCTCGCGGAAGCCGGCACCTTCGAAGGGCATCGGCCCGTGGCAGTGGTGGGACGCGATCCACGGGCATCCGGGGAGTTCCTGGAGGCGGCGGTCGTCGCCGGGCTGGCCAGTGCCGGTGTGGACGTCCTGCGGGTGGGGGTGCTGCCGACGCCGGCCGTCGCGTACCTGACCGGCGCGCTCGGTGCGGACCTCGGCGTGATGCTCTCCGCCAGCCACAACCCGATGCCCGACAACGGCATCAAATTCTTCGCCCGCGGCGGGCACAAGCTCGCCGACGAGCTGGAGGACCGTATCGAGCAGACCTACCGCGCGCACCGCACCGGCGAGCCGTGGGAGCGGCCGACGGGTGACGGCGTGGGCCGGGTCACCGTCTACGACGAGGGCTTCGACAACTACGTCGCGCACCTGGTCGGCGTCCTGCCCAACCGCCTGGACGGGCTGAAGATCGTCATCGACGGTGCGCACGGCGCGGCGGCGCGGGTCTCGCCCGAGGCGTTCGCACGGGCCGGCGCCGAGGTCATCACCATCGGCACCGAGCCCGACGGCCTGAACATCAACGACGGCTGCGGCTCCACCCACCTGCGGCTGCTGCGCGAGGCGGTCGTCGAGCACGGCGCCGACCTGGGGGTCGCGCACGACGGCGACGCGGACCGCTGCCTGGCCGTGGACGGCGCCGGCAACGAGATCGACGGCGACCAGATCCTGGCCGTCCTCGCGCTCGGCATGCGCGAGGCGGGCACGCTGCGCAAGAACACCGTCGTCGCCACCGTCATGTCCAACCTGGGCTTCAAGCTGGCCATGGAGCGCGAGGGCATCGCCTTCGTCCAGACCGCGGTCGGCGACCGTTACGTCCTGGAGGAGATGAAGGCGAACGGCTTCGCGCTGGGCGGCGAGCAGTCCGGGCACGTCATCGTGCTGGACCACGCGACGACGGGCGACGGCACGCTGACGGGCCTGATGCTGGCGGCCCGGGTCGCCGCCACCGGCCGCTCGCTCGCCGACCTGGCCGGCGTCATGGAGCGCCTGCCGCAGATCCTCATCAACGTCCCCAACGTCGACAGGTCCCGCGTCGCCACCTCGGCCGAGCTGACCGCCGCGGTCACCGAGGCGGAGCGCGACCTGGGGGCCACCGGCCGCGTGCTGCTCCGTCCGTCCGGCACCGAGCCGCTCGTACGGGTGATGGTCGAGGCGGCGGACATCGAGCAGGCGCGGGCGGTTGCCGGGCGGCTCGCGGATGTGGTCAAGTCCGCGCTGGGGTAGTGGCGTCCACCGTCCCCGGCTCCGGCCCCGCACCGCCTGGCGTTACCGGCCCGGTGCGGGGCCGGAGTCGTGCCGGGCCCAGACGAGCTTCTGGACCGCCAGGGTGAGGGTGCCCGCGATCACGATGCCGGCCAGGTTCAGCAGGAGCTGGCCGGTCGACCCCCAGGTCTGGGAGTAGTCGCCGTAACTGAACGCGGCGGCGGCGTTGGCGGCCGCGGGGACGGTCGTCACGGAGATGGCCACGCCCACCAGGGCCCCCGATTTCGCCGAGGTCAGCGAGAGCGTGCCCGCGATACCGGCCAGGAAGGCCACCACGAAGGACATCAGGTCCGGCTGCCAGATGAAGGACGTGTTGGGGCGCTCGCCCTCGACCTTCTGCTCGGTGAACAGCCCCACCGCGTCCATGAAGAAGCTGAAGCCGACGGTCACCACCATCGCGACGGCGAAGCCGACGACCAGCGCGACCATGGAGCGCCAGGCCAGCCGGGGCGCGCGCTGCACCAGGGCCGTACAGATGCCGGCCAACGGGCCGAACTCCGGCCCCACCGCCATCGCCCCCACGATCAGGATGGCGTTGTCCAGCACCACACCGCACGCCGCGATCACCGTCGCGAGGGTCAGAAACGCCAGATAGGTGACCGAGAGCGTGGACTCCTCGTGGGTCGCATCGGTCAGCGACTCCCACAGGACGGCGTCGGCGCCCTCGCCGGGCGCCTCGTCCTCCGCCCGGTTCGCGCGCACCGACAGCGACAGGTCGATGTCCTCGACGGCGATCGACCCGTGCTTGTCCAGATCCAGCGCCCGCAGTCGGGCCAGCAGCCCGTCACCGGCCTCCCGCGCCACGTCGCACAGCACCACATCGCCCTGCGGATCGCGGGCCGCACCGGTCAGCACCGCGAGATGGGTGGCGCCGACGGTCGACTCCAGCAGCCGCAGGACCTCCTCCGTACGGTCCGCAGGAACTATCAGTCTGAGATGCAGCACGGTGTCCGTACTCCCTGGTTCCGGTCGCTGGGGCGTGTCCTGGAGGTAGTGACCTAGAGCTTGCGCAGCGACAGCCGCTGCACCTTGTGGTCCGGGCCCTTGCGCAGCACCAGGTTGGCGCGGCCGCGGGTCGGAGCGACATTCTGCTGGAGATTGGGCTTGTTGATGGTGCGCCACATCATCCGGGCGTAGTCCAGCGCCTCCTCCTCCGAGACCTGGGTGTACTTGCGGAAGTACGAGAACGGGTTCTGAAAGGCCGTCCGGCGCAGTTTGCGGAAGCGGCCCAGGTACCACGTCTCGATGTCCTCCGTCCGCGCGTCCACGTACACGGAGAAGTCGAAGAAGTCGGCGAGACCGAGGCGGGTACGGCCGTCCTTGCCGGGCAGCGCGGGCTGGAGGACGTTGAGGCCCTCGACGATGAGGATGTCGGGCCGGTGCACGGTCAGCCGCTCGCCCGGCACGATGTCGTAGATGAGGTGGGAGTACACCGGGGCGGTGACCTCTGCCTTCCCCGCCTTCACATCCGCCACGAACCGGGTCAGCGCGCGGCGGTCGTACGACTCGGGGAATCCCTTACGGGACATCAGCCCGCGCCGGTGCAGCTCGGCGTTGGGGAAGAGGAACCCGTCGGTGGTGACCAGCTCGACCCGCGGATGCTCGGGCCAGCGGGCCAGCAGCGCCTGCAGCAGGCGCGCGGTGGTGGACTTGCCGACCGCGACGCTGCCCGCGACCCCTATGACGAACGGGGTGCCGGGCTGGGCGCCCTGGCCGCCGCCCGCATCGCCCAGGAAGGTGTTGAGGGCGCCCCGCAGATTGCTCGTCGCACCGACGTAGAGGTTGAGCAGGCGGGAGAGCGGCAGATAGACATCCCGTACCTCATCGAGGTCGATCACATCGCCCAGTCCGCGCAGCCGTTCGACCTCATCGGCTGTCAGGGGCAGCGGGGTCTTCTCCCGCAGGGCACTCCACTGAGCGCGCGTCAGATCGACGTACGGGGAACTGTCGGCGCGGCGTCGCTGCTGCGGATCCGTCGTGAGGGGCACGCGCCCATTGTGCGCAGCCACGTCACCCGGCCCGGCTCCGGGGGCCGGGTGGGGGTGTCGTGACGGGAGTATCGGGGCGGGGTTGGGGACGGTTCGTCCTGAGGTTGCCCTGAGTGCCTGTACCCGGCGGATATTGCCCGGTACGGTCGGCGACGACGACGATATGGGCGAGACAGGGGGTGGGCGTGCGAGCGCGCCTGTTGGGAATGCTGCGACAGCGGTCAGAGGGAAAGAGCCAGGGCCTGACGGCGGACGACCTCGCCACGGCGGAATTCGCCGCCCGGGTACGCGCGGAGCTGGCCGAGGACCTGCCCGAGGACGATCTGGGCGAGGACCTCGCCGACATTCTGGCGACCTATGAACGCGGCAGTCGGCCCGGTACGGACGAGGACGAGGACGAGGAATTCCTGGAGACGGTGCGGGAGGCGCTGGAGAAGATGGAGCGGGGGTATTGAGAGGCGTGCCGGGCGGCGTCCGGCACGACGCCGCCCGGTGACCGCGGCGCGGCCGTGACCGGTGCCGACGGCAACGAGGCTCCGGTGCGCGGGCCGTCGTAGGGTGCCCCCATGTGCGGAATCGTGGGTTACGTAGGCGGGCAGTCCGCCCTTGACGTGGTGCTCGCCGGACTGAAGCGGCTGGAGTACCGCGGATACGACTCGGCCGGGATTGCGGTGCTGGCCGACGGGGGGCTGGCGGCGGCCAAGAAGGCGGGGAAGCTGGCCAACCTGGAGAAGGAGCTGGCGGACCGGCCGCTGCCTACGGGGACGACGGGGATCGGGCATACGCGGTGGGCCACCCACGGCGGCCCGACGGACAAGAATGCGCATCCGCATCTGGACAATGCCGGACGGGTGTCCGTCGTCCACAACGGGATCATCGAAAACTTTGCCGCGCTGCGGGCGGAACTCGCCGATCGCGGGCACGAGTTGGTGTCCGAGACGGACACCGAAGTCGTCGCCCATCTGCTCGCCGAGGCGTATTCGTCGTGCGGTGAACTGCCCGAGTCGATGCGGCAGGTGTGCCGGCGGCTCGAGGGGGCGTTCACGCTGGTTGCGGTGCATGCGGATGCGCCGGATCTGGTGGTCGGTGCGCGCCGTAACTCGCCGCTGGTGGTGGGAATCGGGGAGGACGAGGCATTCCTCGCCTCGGATGTCGCGGCGTTCATCGCGCATACCCGGCAGGCCGTCGAACTGGGCCAGGACCAGGTCGTGGAACTGCGCCGGGACGGGGTCACGGTGACGGACTTCGAGGGGGCGCCGGCGCCGGTCCGGGCGTATCACGTCGACTGGGATGTGTCGGCGGCCGAGAAGGACGGCCACGACTACTTCATGCTGAAGGAGATCGCGGAGCAGCCGAAGGCGGTGGCCGACACCTTGCTGGGGCGGATCGACGGCTCCGGGGTGCTCTCCCTCGACGAGGTGCGGATTCCCGAAGAGGTCCTGCGCGAGGCCGACAAGGTCGTCATTGTGGCGTGCGGTACGGCTTATCACGCGGGAATGATCGCCAAATACGCCATCGAGCACTGGACGCGCATTCCGTGCGAGACGGAACTGGCGAGTGAATTCCGGTACCGCGATCCGATTCTTGACCGGCGGACACTGGTGATCGCCATCAGCCAGTCGGGCGAGACGATGGATACGCTGATGGCGCTGCGGCATGCGCGGGAGCAGGGCGCCAAGGTGCTGGCCATCTGCAATACGAATGGTTCGACTATTCCGCGGGAATCGGATGCCGTGCTGTACACGCATGCCGGTCCCGAGGTCGCTGTGGCGTCGACCAAGGCGTTTTTGACGCAGTTGGTGGCGTGTTATCTCGTGGCTCTCTACCTCGCCCAGGTGCGGGGGAACAAGTGGGGCGACGAGATCCGCGATGTGGTGCGCGAGCTGGCGGCGATGGGGACCCGGGTGCAGCAGGTGCTGGGGACCATGGAGCCGGTACGGGAGCTGGCGCGCGGCCTCGCCGACAAGAACACGGTGCTTTTCCTGGGGCGGCATGTCGGTTATCCGGTGGCGCTGGAGGGTGCGCTGAAGCTCAAGGAGCTCGCGTATATGCATGCGGAGGGTTTTGCGGCGGGTGAGCTCAAGCACGGCCCGATTGCGCTGATCGAGGACGATCTCCCGGTGGTGGTGGTCGTGCCGTCGCCGCGCGGGCGGTCCGTACTGCACGACAAGATTGTGTCGAACATCCAGGAAATCCGGGCCCGGGGTGCGCGCACCATTGTGATTGCGGAGGAAGGGGACGAGGCGGTGGTGCCGTATGCCGATCACCTCGTACGGATTCCGCAGACGCCGGTATTGCTGCAGCCGCTGGTTTCCGCCGTGCCGCTGCAGGTTTTTGCGTGCGAGCTGGCCACCGCGCGCGGCAACGAGGTCGACCAGCCGCGTAACCTCGCCAAATCGGTGACGGTGGAGTGAGCGGGCGCGCGAGTGGTGAGCGGGTGAGCGGGTGATTATCGGGGTCGGGATCGATGTGGCCGAGATCGACCGGTTCGGGGCGGCGCTGGAGCGCACGCCCGAGCTGGCCCACCGGCTGTTCATCGAGACGGAGTTGATGCTGCCCAGCGGGGAGCGGCGGGGGACCGCCTCCCTGGCGGCGCGGTTCGCGGCCAAGGAGGCGGTGGCCAAGGCGCTCGGCGCGCCGGGCGGGCTGCACTGGACGGACGCGGAGGTGTACGTCGAGGACAGCGGGCAGCCACGGCTGCGGGTGCAGGGGACGGTTGCCGCGCGGGCGGCCGAGCTCGGCGTGCGGTCCTGGCATGTGTCGCTCAGTCATGACGCGGGGGTGGCCTCGGCCGTGGTGATCGCGGAGGGGTAGCCGGCAGGTCCCTCGGGTGCGGCGGGGTCTCGCGTGTGGCGGGCCCCCGCCGGCGTTCCGGTGTGAGACTGGGCGCCATGAGGACTGCCTACAGCGTGGAGACCGTACGGGCCGCCGAGCGGGAGTTGATGGCGCGGCTGCCGGAGGGGGCCCTGATGCAGCGGGCGGCGGCCGGACTGGCCGTGGCCTGTGGGGAGTTGCTGGGGCGGCGGGTGTACGGGGCCCGGGTGGCGCTGCTGGTCGGCAGCGGGGACAACGGCGGGGACGCGCTGTATGCCGGCGCCCGGCTGGCGCGGCGGGGCGCCGGGGTCGTCGCCGTACTGCTGTCGCCCGAGCGGGCGCATCCAGGGGGGCTTGCCGCGCTGCGGACGGCCGGCGGGCGGGTCTCGGACGATGCGCGGCGGGATGTGGCGTGGGCCGACCTGGTGGTGGACGGGATCGTGGGCATCGGAGGCAAGGGCGGATTGCGGACCGAGGCGGCTCAACTCCTGGGCGCCGTACGGCGGTCGGCGACCGTGGTGGCGGTCGATCTGCCCAGCGGTGTCGATGCCGACAGCGGCGAGGTGGCCGGGGACGCCGTCACCGCCGATGCGACGGTGACGTTCGGGACGTACAAACCGGGGCTGTTGATCGATCCGGCGCGGGACCGGGCGGGGGCGCTGCGGCTGGTGGACATCGGGCTGGAACTGCCGGAGAACGCCGAGGTGGAGGCGTTGCAGCACGCGGAGGTGGCGGAGCTGCTGCCGCGTCCGGCGGCGGAGAGCGACAAGTACCGGCGGGGCGTGGTGGGGGTCGTCGCCGGGTCGGCGCGGTATCCGGGGGCGGCGGTGCTGGCGGTGGCCGGTGCGTTGCGGGGCGGGGCGGGGGCCGTGCGGTACGTGGGGCCGGCGGCGGATGCGGTGCTGGCGCGGTTCCCGGAGACGCTGGTGCACACGGGGCCGCCGCACCGGGCGGGGCGGGTGCAGTCGTGGGTGATCGGGCCGGGGCTGGGGGATGAGTCGGCGGCGCTGGGGGATGTGCTGGCGGCGGATGTGCCGGTGCTGGTGGATGCGGACGGGCTGCGGTTCCTGACGCCCGAGCGGGTGCGGCGCCGTACGGCCGGGACGCTGCTGACGCCGCACGCGGGGGAGGCCGCGGCGCTGCTCGGACGGGGCCGCGCGGAGATCGAGGCGGCCCGGCTGCGGTCCGTACGGGAACTGGCCGAGCGGTACGGGGCGACGGTGCTGCTCAAGGGGTCGACGACCCTGGTGGCGGACGCGGACGGGCCCGTACGGGTCAACCCCACGGGGACGAGCTGGCTCGCCACGGCGGGCAGCGGGGATGTGCTCTCGGGGGTGACGGGATCGCTGCTGGCCAGCGGGCTGTCGCCGCTCGACGCGGGGTCCGTGGGGGCGTATCTCCACGGCCTCGCGGCCCGCCGCGCGGCCGGGCCGCAGGGGGCGCCGATTCTGGCCACCGAGGTCGCCGACCACCTGGGGGAGGCCTGGCGCGACGTGCTGGACTGAGGGCCCTCGCGCGCCCGGCGTGGTGGGGTACGCCGTGCCCGCAGGCCCCGCCTGACGCCACGCCCCGCAGCCCCCCGCCATTACGCCCCACGGGGGAACGCCACGGGCCACCAGGGCGAACCTGCGGGGCGACGGGCGGTGCGGCCGCCCGGTCACGGCATGGGTGAGTGCATGAATCGCACCCTGCCGGCGCTGCTGATCGGCGCCTCGCTGCTCACCTTCGTCGGAGTGCCCGCGGCCGTCGCCGGGCCGATCCCCGTAGCGCACCCGGCCTCTGCCGGTCTCCAGTCCGTAGTGCCGCCGGGCGGTGCAAGGGCGTCCGTCGCGCGCCTTGCCGCCCCCCGGCTGCAGCCCGTGCCGCAGGCGGCCCGTGCGGCCGCCGCCGCGCAGCCCCTGCCGCAGATGCCCGGCACCAAGCCGAAGCCTCGTATGCACGACGGGGCCGGGCCCGAGCTGGTCCCGGGTATCCCGCTGCACCGGCCCTTCCAGCGGCAGCAGGAGCTGCAGCGGCTGCCCGACCGGGCCCTGCCGCCGAACATCCCGCACGGCACCTCCCCCGGCCACCTCCCCCAGGGACCGGAGCCGAAGCGGCCCACCGGGCCCGTCCGCCACATCGAGCTGGTGCCGCGGTCCGAGGTGCAGCACGACCCCAGCGCGGCGCCGCGGTGCAGCCGGTCGACCGGCCCCGCCCAGCAGGCGGTCGAGGACTATCTGGAGCTGGAGGCGGACGGGCAGCAGTCGGCCGGGGACTGCCGGGCGATCCAGGAGTTCCAGCAGGAGAACAGCATCGAGCCCGCGACCGGCTTCGCGGGTCCGGTGACCGGCGCCCTGGTGCGGCTGCTGCAGGCCCAGAAGGACCCGAACCATGACGAACAGTGCCCGAACCGTAATGAGCGCGTGGTGTGCGTGGATCTGAACCGGCAGATCGTGTGGGTGCAGCAGGACGGCGAGGTGCTCTTCCAGCCGGTGGCGATGCGCTCCGGCCGGCCGGCGATGGAGACCCGTACCGGCACCTACCGCATCTACTGGAAGAACAAGAACCACACCTCGTCGCTCTACCACACCCCGATGCCGTTCGCGCAGTTCTTCGACGGCGGCGAGGCGCTGCACGGCGTCTACGACGACATCTACGCAGGGTCCGGCTCGCACGGCTGCATCAACCTTGCCTGGGCGGACGCGCAGAAGCTGTGGGGCATGCTGCAGAAGAACGACATCGTGCACGTCTGGGGCCGTAAGACCGGCGTGTGAGGGCCGTGTGACGGGCGTTTCCCTGCCGGTGCCCCGGGGTGGCGCGGCCCCGCCTGCGACACTGAGGGGGATGAACGAGACAGCGAAGCGGGCCCGCGCCACGATCGACGTCGCCGCCGTGCGGTCGAACGTGCGCGCGCTGCGAGGCCGCGCACCCCGGGCAGAGCTGATGGCCGTGGTCAAGGCCGACGGGTACGGACACGGCGCGGTGCCCTGTGCCCGCGCCGCCCGTCAGGCCGGCGCGAGCTGGCTGGGCACGGCGCTGCCCGAAGAGGCGTTCGCACTGCGTGCGGCCGGTGACACCGGGCGGCTGCTGTGCTGGCTGTGGACGCCGGGCGGCCCCTGGGGCAAGGCCGTCGAGCAGGACATCGACGTCTCGGTGAGCGCGCTGTGGGCGCTGCACGAGGTGAGCGAGGCGGCGCGGGCGTGCGGCCGTACGGCCCGGGTTCAGCTCAAGATCGACACCGGGCTCGGCCGCAACGGCTCCCAGCCCGCCGACTGGCGGGAGCTGACCGCGGCCGCCCGCAAGGCCGAGGCCGACGGCGTCATCAAGGTCACCGGCCTGTGGTCGCACTTCGCCTGCGCCGACGAGCCCGGACACCCTTCCATCCCGCTCCAGATGGCCGCCTTCGACGAGGCCCTGGCGGTCGCCGGAGCGGCCGGGCTGCGCCCCGAGGTACGGCATATCGCCAACACCCCGGCGCTGCTCACTCTCCCCGAGTCCCACTTCGACCTGGTACGTACCGGTATCGGCATCTACGGCGTCTCGCCCAGCGCCGAACTCGGCACGCCCCATGACTTCGGGCTGCGGCCCGCGATGACCCTCGAGGCGTCGCTGGCCTCGGTCAAGCGGGCCCCGGGCGGGCACGGCATCTCCTACGGCCACCACTACACGACGCCCGGTGACACCACCCTCGCGCTGGTCCCGCTCGGCTACGCCGACGGCATCCCCCGCAATGCCTCCGGCAGCGGCCCGGTGCTGGTGGCCGGAAAGTGGCGGACGGTTGCCGGGCGGATCGCGATGGATCAGTTCGTGGTCGACCTGGGCGGGGACAGCGCGCAGGCGGGCGATACGGCGGTGCTGTTCGGTCCGGGCGACCGCGGCGAGCCGATCGCGGAGGACTGGGCCAGGGCGGCCGGATCCATCGGCTACGAAATCGTCACAAGGATCGGGACGAGGGTGCCGCGCGTCCATGTGGATACCAATGTCGTGGACACGGGTGTCGAAGGGGATCCGACCCGTACGGGGGGTGCGCAATGAGCGACAGCCAGGAGGTGGCCGCGACAGCGGTCGAGACGGCGGCCAACTCGGTCAACAACTGGGCGCGGGCCGGGCGGCACGCCGGTATCGCGAGCGCGGCGATCGGTGTGATCGCGGCGGGTGCGGCGGCCGGCGTCGCGATAGAGCGGATGACGGTCGGCCGCGGGATGCGGCGGCGGGCCCGGCTGGCACTGGACGCAGAGGGGCCGTACGGCACGCTGCGCGGCACACCGGGCGCGGCGATCGGCGAGGACGGCACCGAGCTGTATTACGAGGTGGACGAGCCGGGGGAAGCGCCGGGGGCGGCGGGGAACGGCGGCAAGAGCGCGAACGGCGGCAAGAGCGCGAACGGCGGGAAGGGCACGAACGGCGGGAAGGGCGCCAAGGCCGCCAGGAACGGCAAGGGCGCCAAGGGCGGTGCCCGCGCCGCGGCCGACGGCCAGGCGGGCGCCCAGGCCGGCGCGCAGGTCGGCATCCGTAAACGGCTGCTGGCGGCGCTGGGCCGCCGTGCCGTGGCCCCCACCGTCGTCTTCAGCCACGGCTACTGTCTGAGCCAGGACTCCTGGCACTTCCAACGCGCGGCACTGCGCGGCATCGTGCGGACCGTCCACTGGGACCAGCGCAGCCACGGCCGCTCGGCGCGCGGCCACGGCCAGATCGACGGCACGGATCCGGTCACCATCGACCTGCTGGGCCGGGACCTGAAGGCGGTGCTGGACGCCGCCGTGCCCGAGGGGCCGATCGTGCTGGTCGGGCACTCCATGGGCGGGATGACGGTGATGGCGCTGGCCGACCAGTTCCCCGAGTACGTCGCGGAGCGGGTCGTCGGGGTGGCGCTGATCGGCACCTCGGCGGGCCGGCTGAGCGAGGTCGCGTTCGGGCTGCCGTCGATGGGTGTGAAGGCCTTCCACGCCGTCGCGCCGGGGCTGCTCAAGGCACTGGGCTCGCAGAGCGAGATCGTCGAGCGCGGGCGGCGGGCCACCGCCGATCTGTTCGCGGGGCTGATCAAGCGGTATTCGTTCGGGACTCCGGAGGACGTGGACTCGGGCGTCGCGCGGTTCGCGGAGCGGTTGATCGAGGCGACCCCGATCGATGTGGTCGCCGAGTTCTATCCGGCCTTCGCGGTGCACGACAAGACCGAGGCGCTGGTGGCGTACGACGCAAAGCCGGCGCTGGTGCTTGCCGGGGAGAAGGATCTGATCACCCCCGCCGACCACAGCCGCACCATCGCCGAGCTGCTGCCGCACGCCGACCATCTGGAGGTCCCCGGCGCCGGGCACCTGGTGATGCTGGAGCGGCCCGAGCTGGTCAACGACCAGCTGGTGTCGCTGGTGGAACGGGCCAGCGCGGCGGCCCGCAGCTCGCGCTCCGCCAGGGCCTGAGACGGCGGGCGGGGCCGCGCCCCGCGTCCGGGCCGTACCATTTGCGGCATGAGCGAGCGCAGCGAGCGAGTCGTTGAGAGGTGCGCGCCGTGCGAATGCGAGGCCGAGCGAAGCGAGGTTTCGGCATGAGCACCACCGGCGCGACCGCCCATGTCACCGTCAAGTCCCCGGACCAGATGCAGCAGTTGGGCCGCAGACTGTCGTCTTTGCTGCGCCCCGGCGACCTGGTGCTGCTCACCGGTGAGCTGGGCGCCGGCAAGACGACGCTGACCCGCGGCCTGGGCGAGGGCCTGGGCGTACGCGGCGCCGTGACCTCGCCCACCTTCGTCATTGCCCGGGTGCACCCCTCGCTGTCCGGCGGCCCGGCCCTCGTCCACGTCGACGCCTACCGCCTCCACGGCGGCCTCGACGCGATGGAGGACCTGGACCTGGATGTCTCGCTGCCGGAGTCGGTGGTGGTCGTGGAGTGGGGCGACGGCAAGGTCGAGGACCTGTCCGAGGACCGGCTGCATGTCGTCATCGGCCGGGCCGTGGGGGCCGATGCCCCCGGCGGCGCGGACGCGGTCCTCGAGGGCGTGCTGCACGGCGATACGGACGACGTACGCGAGGTGACGGTCACCGGGCTCGGCCCGCGCTGGGCGGCGGCCGGACTCGACCGCCTGGAGACCCTCTGACGGCCTCGGCCGTTCCCTCCCTTGCGGCCCCGCCACCCTTACGGGCGCAGCCGTACCGTAGTTTCCGACAAGGCGTCGGCAAGATGTTGCGCCCGCGGTACCGCGCATGGTCACATGGGTGAGGAGAGTCCCGGTTAGGTCAGCCTAAGTTGGCGGCCTGGCCTCTGTCGCTTGCCCCAGGAGCCCGGGAGGCGCCCATGTCGGCCCACCAGCCTTCCCCCACACCGGAAGGGCGTGCGGGCGCCGCCATCGCGGCGGCCCGGCGCGCCGCGGACGATGCCCCCGAACAGCTGCCGACGATGAACCAGCTGCTCGCGGCGTGCGCCGCGGCCAGCGCCGTCTCCACGCCGCCGGACGCCACCGCCGAGACGCGGGCGAGCGAGCCGGACAAGGAAGCGGCACCCGCGTCCACCGAGGGGCGCGACGCGGCGTAGCCCGTAGGGGCGAAGCCGTCGATGCCGTAAGAAGCCGTCAGCAGGCGGAGAAGCCGTAAGGGCCCAGGGGCCTCAGGCGACCACGACGATCTTGGTGCCGTACAGCGCAAAGTCCCACAGCGCCTTGCCGTTGGCCCGCGACTCACGGATACCGCCGGTCTTCTTCGTCGCGCCCGGATCCGGCTTCGGCGTGGAGCCGTCGACCGCCGCGCTGAACCCGACCACGACGCCGTTGGTCCTGGCGAACAGCACCACATGCTCGATGGCGATGCCGTCGGAACCCATCAGGCTCACCGAGCGCTGGGTGACCTGGTACGCCCCGGCCGCCGGGCTGACCGTGCTCGGCGCGACCGGGTACGTGCGCAGCGCCTTGTCCTGCGCGTCGACCAGCCAGACCCGCTTGGCGCCGAGGGAGTAGACGACCCGCTTGCCGGTGCCGGACCCCGCGGGGACGGCGGCCGGCCCCGGCGTCTTCGGCTTCTTCGTGGGCGCGTGGGGCGCGGGCTTCTTGGTGTGCTGCTCCTGGCCGCGGGCCGCGAGGTGGTCCGGGGCGGATGCCGAGGCCTGGTAGCCGAGGAAGCCGACCGCGACGAGGGCGGCCGCGGTGAGAGCGGTGACGATCGTGCTGCTCTTAGCGGGCACCGCTGTGCCACCTTTCCGCCGCCGGGCATACGTATGGGCCGACGGTAGCACCGCAGCAGGCACCTCCGGCCGAGGCACCGGCCCCCTCCGGCCGAGCCGTAGGCTTAGGGCGTGCTGCTGCTAGCTCTTGACACCGCCACCCCCGCCGTCACCGTCGCCCTGCACGACGGTTCCCGCGTCCTCGCCGAGTCCCGCCAGGTGGACGCCCGCCGGCACGGTGAGCTGCTGCTGCCCGCCGTCGACCGGGTGCTGGCCGAGGCGGGCCGCAAGCTCGACGCGGTCAGCGGCATCGTGGTCGGCGTGGGGCCCGGCCCGTACACCGGACTGCGCGTCGGGCTGGTCACGGCGGCGACCTTCGGGTCCGTCCTGGGAGTCCCGGTGCACGGCCTGTGCTCGCTGGACGGCCTTGCGTACGCCGCCGGCCTGGACGAGCCCTTCGTGGTGGCGACGGACGCCCGCCGCAAGGAGGTCTACTGGGCGCGGTACGCGAACTCCCGCACTCGGCTGACCGACCCCGCCGTCGACCGCCCCGCCGACATCGCCGACCAGGTGGCCGACGTCCCCACCGTGGGCGCGGGCGCACTGCTCTACGACGAGGTGTTCACCGGCGTACGGCGCGAGGGCCCCGAGCACCAGTCCGCGGCCGCGCTCGCCGCGCTGGCCGCCGAGAAGCTCGCAGCCGGCGAGGAGTTCCTGCCCCCGCAGCCGCTGTATCTGCGCCGCCCCGACGCCCAGGTCCCGGCCAACTACAAGGTGGTCACCCCCAAGTGACCGGGGTGGCCGTCATGCGCGAGATGCGCTGGTGGGACATCGAGCCGGTGCTGGCGCTGGAGCGCGAACTGTTCCCCGAGGACGCCTGGTCGGAAGGGATGTTCTGGTCCGAGCTGGCCCATGCGCGCGGCGCGGCCGCCACCCGCCGCTATCTCGTCGCCGAGCTGGACGGCCGTCTCGTCGGCTACGGCGGCCTGTGCGCCATCGACACCACCGGCGACATCCAGACCATCGCCACCGCCCGCGACCAGTGGGGCACCGGCCTCGGCGCCCGCCTGCTGACCGAACTGCTCTCGGCCGCCACCGCCTTCGAGTGCCGCGAGGTGCTGCTGGAGGTACGGGTCGACAACGTCCGCGCGCAGCGCCTGTACGAGCGCTTCGGCTTCGAACCGATCGGCTTCCGCCGCGGCTACTACCAGCCCGGCAATGTCGACGCCCTGGTCATGCGCCTGACCACCGAGTCCTCTTCACCCGCATCCCCCGTCCAAGGAACGCAAGGAAACCCGACCCATGGCTGACGAACCGCTCGTCCTCGGCATCGAGACCTCCTGCGACGAGACCGGAGTCGGCATCGTCCGCGGCCACACGCTGCTGGCCGACGCGGTCGCCTCCAGCGTCGACGAGCACGCCCGCTTCGGCGGCGTCGTCCCCGAGGTTGCCTCGCGGGCGCACCTGGAGGCGATGGTCCCCACCATCCAGCGCGCCCTGAAGGACGCCGGGGTCGCGGCGAGCGACCTCGACGGCATCGCGGTCACCGCAGGTCCCGGCCTCGCGGGCGCCCTGCTGGTCGGCGTCTCGGCCGCCAAGGCGTACGCCTACGCCCTCGGCAAGCCGCTCTACGGCGTCAACCACCTGGCCTCGCACATCTGCGTCGACCAGCTGGAACACGGCGCGCTGCCGGAACCCACGATGGCGCTGCTGGTCTCCGGCGGCCATTCCTCCCTCCTTCTCGCCCCCGACATCACCTCGGACGTCCGCCCCCTGGGCTCGACCATCGACGACGCGGCGGGCGAGGCGTTCGACAAGATCGCGCGGGTGCTGCACCTCGGCTTCCCGGGCGGCCCGGTCATCGACCGCTACGCCCGCGAGGGCAACCCGGACGCGATCCGCTTCCCGCGCGGCCTGACCGGCCCCCGCGACCCCGTCTACGACTTCTCCTTCTCCGGCCTGAAGACCGCCGTCGCACGCTGGATCGAGGCCAAGCGGGCGGCCGGCGAGGACGTCCCGGTGGCGGATGTCTCGGCGTCCTTCCAGGAGGCCGTGGTGGATGTGCTCACCCGTAAGGCCGTACGGGCCTGCAAGGACAACGGCGTCGACCACCTGATGATCGGCGGCGGCGTCGCGGCCAACTCCCGGCTGCGGGCGCTGGCCGAACAGCGCTGCGAGAAGGCGGGGATCACGCTGCGGGTACCGCGTCCCAAGCTGTGCACGGACAACGGGGCGATGGTGGCGGCGCTGGGCGCGGAGATGGTGGCCCGTAACCGGCCCGCTTCGGACTGGGGGCTGTCGGCGGATTCGTCGCTGCCGGTGACGGAGCCGCATGTGCCGGGGGAGGACCATGGGCACGGCCACAGCCACGATCACGTTCATGAGCTGAGCAAGAACAACCTCTACTCCTGAGTTCGGTCTCCGGGCAGGAGGCGGTCCCGCTACGCCCTGACCGGGCGCCCCAGCAGCATGCTCGGCCTCCCCGCCACCCGCGTGAGGATGATCGTGCAGGAGTTCTTCCCTTCGAGCTTGAGCTTCTTGCGCAGCTCCTCCGGGGAGACCGCCGAGCCGCGCTTCTTGATCTCCGCGATGCCGATCCCGCGTGCGCGCAGCAGCGCCCGCAGCTTCTTGACGTTGAAGGGGAGGACGTCGGTGATCTCGTAGGCGGCGGCGTACGGGGTCTGGGTCAGCTCGTCCGCCGTGATGTAGGCGATCGTCGGGTCGATCAGGCGGCCGCCGACCTGCTGGGCGACATCGGCCACCAGGTGCGCCCGGATGACGGCGCCGTCCGGCTCGTACAGCCAGCGGCCGACCGGGCCCGGCTCGGGGTCGGGCAGGCCGGCGCCGAGCAGGGTGGCGCCGCCGGGGAGGAGGGTCGCCCGGCGGCCGCCCGGCGTGACGGAGGCGCCGAACCACACCACCGCCTCCTTCACATCGCCCCCGTCGGAGATCCACTCCGTCTCGGCGTCCTCGGGCAGCGCCTCGTGCGGCACGCCGGGGGCGATCTTCAGCGCCGCGTGGGGAGCCGTGCGGGCGGCCTCGACGGCCCATGACAGGGGTGGCGAGTAGGCCTCGGGGTCGAAGATCCGCCCACCCGTCGCCCGACCACCGCCCCTGGCGGAGGCGCTGTGCGCCGCCCCTCTTGTTGGCGCCTTCGTCCGCCGCGCCGGGTCGACGAACACCGCGTCGAACCCGGCCGTGTCCACCTCCGTCACATCCGCGCAGCGCACCTCGATCAGCTCGGCCAGCCCCAGCGCCTCGGCGTTGGCGCGGGCGGCGGCGCAGGCGAGGGGGTCGCGGTCGACGGCGAGGACGGAGATGCCGGCGCGGGCGAGCGCGAGGGCGTCGCCGCCGATGCCGGAGCAGAGGTCGGCCAGCGTACGGACGCCGAGCGCGGCGAGGCGGGCGGCGCGGTGGGTGGCCACGGTGACGCGGGTGGACTGCTCGACACCGTTCGGCGTGAAGTACATCCGCCGGGCGTCGTCCCCGAACTTGGCCGCCGCGCGCTGCCGCAGCCGGGCCTGGCTGAGGGCGGCGGACACCAGCGGCGCGGCGTGGGTGCGGCGCAGCCGGGTCGCGGCGGCCAGGTCGTCGGCCGGATCGTGGTCCCGCAGTGCGGCCAGCAGCTCCTGTCCCTCGGGGGTGAGCAGCGCGGAGAAGGTGTCGAGGTCGGTCACCTGCCCCATTGTGGGCCAGTCGGCTGACCTCTTCGGCGTGGTGGGTTGTGTCGCCGTGGCGAGGGGGTGGGTCGCTGCCAGGATCCGGATTATGCAGATTGTCAGATTTATTCGATTCGGCCGGGTACGGGATGAGGGGACGGGGGCGGGCCCGGGGGCCGCCGCCAGGGCTCGGGGCCTGGCGGCCCTCTCCGTACTCGGGCTGCTGGCCGCCGGCTGCGGTGTGGTGCGCGGCGAGGATCTGCTGGACAACGAGCCGGCCGGCCCGCCCGTCGCCGCCCCCGACGCCGGCGCGCTGCTCTCGCAGGCCCGGATGCTGGAGCGGCAGCATGCGCGCCAGGTGGCGGCGGCCAAGCGGTACGGGCTGGCCGGGGTGCCGCTCAACCGGCCGCGGCCGCCGGCCTTCAAGCCGTTCCTGACCACCGAGCCGCGGCTCTCCCGTGGTCGCGGCGTGGGCCTGCCGGCGGTGATCTCCCGGGTGCCGACCCGCGCCAAGGTCGTGTTCCTGACGGTCGACGACACCCAGGCGAAGGACCCGGAGTTCGTCCGGATGATGCGCGAACTCGACGTGCCCTACAGCGCGTTCCCCCTGTTGCGGCGCCCCGCGCTGCCCCGGCTGACGCCCGCGGCGCAGCGCGCGGCGATCTGCGGCCGGCAGGACATGCGCAAGCCTGCGGCCGGGCAGGACCCGCGGCTCTTCCGCCCGCCGTTCGGCGCGTACTCCCTGGTCACGCTGCGGATGGCGGCCGTCTGCGGCGTCAAGGCCGTACCGCTGTGGAGCGAGGTGGCCTTCCCCGACCGGATCGCCTACCGCGACCGGGACCACCGGCTGCACCCCGGCGACATCATCCTCACCCGCCCGGAGGCCGGCCGGGACCGGCACCCATCGCTGCCGGAGGCGGCCCTCAGGGTGCTGCGTACGGCCCGCGAACATGGCTTCGCCGTCGGGTGGCTGGGGGACTACGTATGACCCGGCGCCCCGTACCGAAGGGGGCAGGGCCTTTCCGGCCCTGACCCATCGGACAGGCCTTACGGCCGCGGCGGGGGACCCACCGGCTCGCGGCGGCGCTGGGCGGTGTCGCTGATCCGCAGCAGCAGGCCGACCATCACCCAGTTCGCGACGAGTGACGAGCCGCCCTTGGCGAGGAACGGCAGCGCCTTGCCGGTCAGCGGGATCAGGCCGGTGACCCCGCCGGAGACGACGAAGACCTGGAGCACCAGCGCGCTGGAGAGCCCGACCGCCAGCAGCTTGCCGAACGGGTCGCGGGAGGTCAGGCCCACCCGCAGGCCGCGCTGGGCGAGCAGCGCGTACAGCATGACCACGGCCATCACCCCGGCCAGGCCCAGCTCCTCGCCGACGGTGGTGAGGATGAAGTCGCTGTTGCCGGCGAAGCCGACTATTTCGGGACGGCCCTGGCCCAGGCCCGTGCCGGTGATGCCCCCGCTGCCGAAGCTGAAGAGCGCGTCTCCCAGTTGCTTCGACAGCCCGGCCCTGTCGCCCTCCGGGGTGAATGCGGCCATGGGGTCCAGCCAGGCGGTGACCCGGCCGTGGACATGCGGCTCCAGGGAGCCCACGGCCACCGCGCCCACCACGGCCAGCAGCAGCCCGCAGAGCACCCAGCTGGTGCGCTCGGTCGCGACGTACAGCATGATCACGAACACGCCGAAGAAGATCAGCGAAGTGCCCAGGTCCCGCTCGAAGACGAGCACCAGAAGGCTGACGGCCCAGATGGTGAAGATCGGCCCGAGCTGGCGCCCCGGCGGCAGCTGGACGCCCAGGACGCGCCGGCCGGTCAGCGCCAGGGCGTTGCGGTTGACCGTCAGATAGCCGGCGAAGAACACCGCGATCGCGATCTTGACGAATTCGCCGGGCTGGAGCGACAGCGGCCCGAGGTAGATCCAGCGTTTGGCGCCGAAGGTGTCACCGGGGAAGAACGCCGGCGCCATCAGCATCACCAGCGCGACCGCCATCGTCAGATAGAGGTAGCGCTGGAGCCACCGGTGGTCGCGCAGCAGGATCAGCACCGCCATGCAGGCCGCGACCCCGATCCCGGTCCACACCAGCTGACCGGGCGCCGCCTGCGGCATGTTGAGACGCGGGGCGGCGGCGTAGGTGATGTCCAGCCGGCTGAGCAGGATGAGCCCGAGCCCGGTCAGCAGCGTCGTCACCGGCAGGATCAGCGGATCGGCCCGGTCCGCGAAACGCCGCAGCACCAGGTGCGGCAGCCACGCCACGGAAAACATGATCGCGGTGAACCCGGCCAGGTTGGCCGGCAGCCGTCCGGTCATCGACAGGCCGGTGCAGGCGTAGCCGAGGACGGCGATCACGAGGGCGAGGGCGAGCAGCCCGGCCTCGGTCCGGCGGCGGTCCGGCGCCTGGGCGAGGGCGGCGAACGTCATCGTGCGCTCGACGTCGCTCTCCCGCTCCCGCCTGCGCACAGCCCGGAAGGAGCTGGTCGGTCCACGCACGAGAGTCCTCCGCCATCGGTTCGTCCGGAGCCGCCGGCCCCGCTGCAGGGGTCCCGACGCCGCCCCGGCAGTCGGGGAAGGAGACGGGGAAGCGGGGAGTACGGTTGCCGCCGATGCGAGAGGTGTGTCCGGATTCGCACGCCCCCGGCGCTCCGGCCGCGACAGGCCGCGCCCCCGATTGGCACTCCGCTTGACCGAGTGCTAACCGCGTCATAGTCTCGGCGTTGGCACTCTCCAACGGGGAGTGCCAACTACGCGCGACGGGCAGGTCCGGCACCCGCGACGACGGATCCACCTGGTCGCCACCTCAGACAGTTAACCCCGTGAGATCTCCGAAGGGGGAGGTCGGATCGTGACGACCACCAGCTCCAAGGTTGCCATCAAGCCGCTTGAGGACCGCATTGTGGTCCAGCCGCTCGACGCCGAGCAGACCACGGCCTCTGGCCTGGTCATCCCGGACACCGCGAAGGAGAAGCCCCAGGAGGGCGTCGTCCTGGCCGTGGGCCCGGGCCGCTTCGAGGACGGCAACCGTCTTCCGCTCGACGTCTCCGTCGGCGACGTCGTGCTCTACAGCAAGTACGGCGGCACCGAGGTGAAGTACAACGGCGAGGAGTACCTCGTCCTCTCGGCTCGCGACGTTCTCGCGATCATCGAGAAGTAAGTCACCCGGATTTGCCGTGATCTGCGCCCCTGGTTCCCGCGTTCTTACCGACCCGGGGCAGGGGCGCAGTCCGTATGAGCGATAGCGGTCACGGCGGCGAGGCCGACGATCGCAATGAGAGGACTTGAAGCAACCCATGGCGAAGATCCTGAAGTTCGACGAGGACGCCCGTCGCGCCCTCGAGCGCGGCGTCAACAAGCTTGCCGACACGGTCAAGGTGACGATCGGCCCCAAGGGCCGCAACGTCGTCATCGACAAGAAGTTCGGCGCCCCGACCATCACCAACGACGGTGTCACCATCGCGCGCGAGGTCGAGGTCGAGGACCCGTACGAGAACCTGGGCGCCCAGCTCGTCAAGGAGGTGGCGACCAAGACCAACGACATCGCGGGTGACGGCACCACCACCGCCACCGTGCTGGCGCAGGCGCTGGTCCGCGAGGGCCTGCGCAACGTCGCCGCGGGTGCCTCCCCGGCCGCCCTGAAGAAGGGTATCGACGCCGCGGTCAAGGCCGTGTCCGAGGACCTCCTCGCGACCGCCCGTCCGATCGACGACAAGACCGACATCGCCGCCGTGGCCGGCCTGTCCGCCCAGGACAAGCAGGTCGGCGAGCTCATCGCCGAGGCGATGGACAAGGTCGGCAAGGACGGTGTGATCACCGTCGAGGAGTCCAACACCTTCGGCCTGGAGCTGGACTTCACCGAGGGCATGGCCTTCGACAAGGGCTACCTCTCGCCGTACATGGTCACCGACCAGGAGCGTATGGAGGCCGTCCTCGACGACCCGTACATCCTCATCCACCAGGGCAAGATCGGCTCGATCCAGGACCTGCTGCCGCTGCTGGAGAAGGTCATCCAGGCGGGTGGCTCCAAGCCGCTGCTGATCATCGCCGAGGACGTCGAGGGCGAGGCGCTCTCCACCCTCGTCGTCAACAAGATCCGTGGCACCTTCAACGCCGTGGCCGTCAAGGCCCCCGGCTTCGGTGACCGCCGCAAGGCGATGCTCGGCGACATGGCCACCCTCACCGGTGCCACCGTCATCGCCGAGGAGGTCGGCCTCAAGCTCGACCAGGCCGGTCTGGACGTGCTGGGCACCGCCCGCCGCGTGACCGTCACCAAGGACGACACCACCATCGTCGACGGCGGCGGCAAGGCCGGCGACGTCGAGGGCCGCGTCGCCCAGATCAAGGGCGAGATCGAGACCACCGACTCGGACTGGGACCGCGAGAAGCTCCAGGAGCGCCTCGCCAAGCTCGCCGGCGGCGTCTGCGTCATCCGTGTGGGTGCGGCCACCGAGGTCGAGCTCAAGGAGAAGAAGCACCGTCTGGAGGACGCCATCTCCGCGACCCGCGCCGCGGTCGAGGAGGGCATCGTCTCCGGTGGTGGCTCCGCGCTGGTCCACGCCGCCAAGGTGCTGGAGGGCTCCCTCGGCAAGGAGGGCGACGAGGCCACCGGTGTCGCCGTCGTCCGCCGCGCCGTCGTCGAGCCGCTGCGCTGGATCGCCGAGAACGCGGGCCTCGAGGGCTACGTGATCACCTCCAAGGTCGCCGAGCTGGACAAGGGCCAGGGCTTCAACGCCGCCACCGGTGAGTACGGTGACCTGGTCAAGGCCGGCGTCATCGACCCGGTCAAGGTCACCCGCTCCGCCCTGGAGAACGCCGCCTCCATCGCCTCCCTGCTCCTGACGACCGAGACCCTGGTCGTCGAGAAGCCGGCGGAGGAAGAGGCCGAGGCCGGTCACGGTCACGGCCACGCGCACTGAGACGCGTCGCTCCGTAGAGCACAGGCCCGGCTCCCGCACCTCGCGGGGGCCGGGCCTCGGCCATGTCAGGCCCCGCCGGGCCGCGGTGACCGGGCCCGGAGGCCGGTCGCGGTTCGGTCTCGATCCGGGCGAAACGCCCCACTGTGCGCGGCGCACCCGCGCACAGTACGGACCATGCGTCCCGAATTCGCCCCCCACGCGTCCGCGCCACCGCCCGAGGCCCGCGGCGCCCGCCGCCGCGGTTCGCCGGCCGGCGACATCGCCCTGGCGGTGCTCGTCCTCGTGAGCGACGTCGTGGCCGTGGCGGCCCTCACCTTCTTCTCCGCGCTGTCCGCCTGGGAGGAAGCGGGGATGTTCGGCGACTCGTCGCCCCGGGAGGAATCCCCCTCCTTCCCCGACGAGGGGCTGCTGATCGCCTACGGCGTCGTGGTGGCGCTGCTCCTGCTCACCGCGTACGGCTTCGTGCGCACCGGCCGGCCGGTCACGGCGTCCGCGCAGATCCTCGCCGCGGTCGCGGTCTGCGCCGTGGTGGCCTACGGGGCGGCGGCCGCGCAGCGTGATGCACCCCCGGCTCCCGTACCCGCGTCCTCCGGCGGGGCCAACGGCCATCAGTGCCACAGCGGCGGCGACAACCACGAATGCCGGGACAGCGGGGGCTGAACGGCCGCTCGCGCCAGGCGGGTTGAGGCCGTCGCGGCATCCGGACGGGAGCCGCCCCGCCCGGCGGTCAGGCCGAGCGGTCCAGCTCCTGCGGGCGTACCGGGTCGGCGAAGGGGAGCCCGCGCGCATACCGCTCGACCTCGTCCAGCGCCAGGTCGGCCATCCGGTGGAGCTCGTCGCCGAGGGAGCCGGCGATGTGCGGCGTGAGCAGGACGTTCGGGAGGTCGTACAACGGGGAGTCGGGGGGCGGGAGTTCGGGGTCGGTGACATCGAGGACGGCGTTCAGGCGGCCGGTCAGCAGCTCGGGGAGCAGGGCCTGTTCGTCGACGAGGGAGCCGCGGGCGGTGTTGATGAGGGTGGCGCCGTCGGGCATCAGGGCGAGTTCGTGGGCGCCGAGCATGTGGTGGGTGGCGGGGAGTTGGGGGGCGTGGACGGTGACGATGTCGCTGGTGGTGCAGAGGGTGTCGAGGGGGACGGGGGTGACGCCGAGGCGGGCGGCCTCGGGGGCCTCGACGTACGGGTCGTGGAGGAGGACCTGCAGGGCGAAGGGGCGCAGGAGTTCGATCACGCGGCGGCCGATGCGGGAGGCGCCGATGATGCCGACGGTGCGGCCGTAGTTGCCGGCGCCGGCCAGCTCGTGCTGCCAGTCGTGCGGGGCGCGCAGGGTGCGGTAGCGGTGGGCGGTGTGCAGGACGCGCTTGCCCGCGAAGAGGACCGCCGCGAGGGTGTATTCGGCGACGGGCAGGGCGTTGGCGGCCGCGGCCGAGGTGACGGCGATGCCGCGCTGCCAGCAGGCGTCGGTGATGTGGTGCCTGACGGAGCCCGCGGCGTGGACGACGGCGCGCAGGCGGGGGGCCGCCTCCAGGACCCGGTCGGTCAGGGGAGGGGCGCCCCAGCAGGTGAGGAGCACCTCGGCACGGGCGAGGGCGGCGGCGATCTCGGGAGTGGGGGCGGTCAGGTCGTGCGCGACGAGACGGGAGTCGGTACGGGCGAGGGCCGTGAGACGGGCGCGGTGGGGGGCGGTGAGCAGTCGGCCGGCGACGCCGGGGGCCATCGAGAGCAGCAGTTCGGGCCGGTTCGCTGCGCTTGGCTTGGGCCCCACGTTGTCGGCTGCGGCGCCGTGGGGGTGTCTCGCCGTTGCGCCTGCGGCGGGCCCGTCCGCTGTGCTTTGCTTCAGCCGACGTTCGGCCGTCCCGCCGTGGGGGTGTCTCGCCGTTGCGCCTGCGGCGGGCGTGGGCTTGTCGGGTGCGGTGACAGCCCTCCGGACTTCGTCCTGCGGGCCGTCCCCTCCCGTGGGTGGGTCGGTGGGGCCGGTGGGGGCTGATGTGGTCATGTGAGCTTCTCCTGGTGGTTGGTGGGGAAGTCATTCCCGAGTGTTGTCCTTCCCCCTCCCGCCCGAGGACCGCCGCCGCAGCCCGTACACCGGCTGGACCCGTGCCCACTGGGAGGCCACGGCCGACGCCCTCCTGCACGCCACCACCCCGTACGCCTCCCCGTGCCACGCGCTGATCGCCCTCCCCGGCGCCCGCCCCAGCTCCTCCGGCCCCCGATCGGACGGCCTCGAAGGCTTCGCCCGCACCTTCCTGCTGGCCGCCCTCCGCACCGCCGGCAGCAACGGCACCGCCCGGGCTCATCTGTCCCGCTACGCTCAGGGGCTGGCTGCAGGCACCCAAAGCCCCACCGCCAAGAGGGAGGTGACACCCACCGGTCCTGATCGCGACTCCTGGCCCCACATCACCTCCATCCGCCAGGCCCGCGTCGAAGCCGCCTCCATCGCCCTGGGCCTCCGCCTGACCCGCCCCTGGCTCTGGGACACCCTCGACGACCGGGTCCGTACCCGCCTCGCCGACTGGCTGCTGCCCGCGCTCACCGCGTCCCCCGTCGACAACAACTGGTGGCTCTTCGGCCTCACCGTCGCCGGCTTCCTCCAGGACGTGGGCATCGAGCCCGTACGCGCCCAGGCCGCCATCGACCGCGCGCTGACCCGTATCGAGGACTGGTACCTGGGCGAGGGCTGGTACTCCGACGGCGACAACCGGGCCTTCGACCACTACAACGGCTGGGCCCTGCACTTCTATCCCGTCCTGCACGCCCACCTCACCGCCGACCGCGACCTCCTGGCCACCTACGGCACCCGGCTGCACGCCCAACTGGCCGACCACACCCGCCTGTTCGACACCAACGGCGCGCCGATCCCCTTCGGCCGCTCCCTCACCTACCGCTTCGCCGCCACCGCCGCCCCCTGGCTGGGCGCGCTCACCGGCCACACCCCGCTCACCCCCGGCGCCACCCGCCGCCTGGCCTCCGGCGCACTGCGACACTTCCTCGACCACGGCGCCGTGACCGAGGACGGCCTGCTGTCCCTCGGCTGGTACGGCCCCTACGCGCCCATGCTCCAGAGCTACTCGGGCCCGGCCTCCCCCTACTGGGCCGCCAAGGGATTCCTCGGCCTGCTGATGCCCCCCGACCACCCGGTCTGGACGGCCCCCGAAGGCCCCCTCCCGGCCGAGACCGAAGACACCGTCAAGCCCCTGGGCCCCACCGGCCTCCTGCTGCAGTCCACCGCCTCCGACGGCCTAATCCGCCTCCACAACCACGGCAGCAATTCCACCCGCACCGCCCCCGACCCGTACTACGCCCGCTACGCCTACTCCACCCGCACCGGCCCCACGGCCGAAGAGCCGGCCGACAACCACTTCGCCCTGCTCATCGACGGCCGGCCCACCACCCGCGGCCCCGCCACACCCCACAGCACAGGCCCCAACTGGACCGCTTCCATCCACACCCCACGCCACCCCGACGGCGCCGAACTGCCGGAAATCCGGATCCTGTCCGCCACCGCCGCCCACGACCGCACCGAACTCCGCGCCCACCTGGTAACCGGCGCCCCGCCCGGCACCCCCGTACGCCAGACCGGCTGGGCCACCACCCCCGACGGCCCCACCGCCCAGCTCCACCCCGTACGGGGCTACGCCCACCCACCCCGCAAAGCCCCGACGGGCAGCACCCTCTGTGCTCCCACCACTTCCACGGCCGTCCTGGAGGGCACCACCACCTCAGACCCGCACGGCACCCTCTTTGTGGCCCTGGCGTCCCTGACGGACGACCCAACCCCCGCACCCGTGAGCGAACTGGCCACAACCACCCTCACCGGCACCACGATCCACATCACCTGGCAGGACGGCACCAGCACCCACCTCCCCCTCACCCCCCACCCACGGGAGGCCCCGGGCCGTGGCGGCGAAGCCGTGGAGGACCGGGGCCGCGGCCGAAAACCCACGCCCGCCGAAGGCGCAACGGCGAGAAACCCCCAAGGCGGGAAAGCCGACCACGTACGGAGAAGGCCGCGCCCCGCGCGCCCCGCCTAGCGCGGCCCGTACTTGCGGCCGGTCCGAGAGGAAAGGCCGCCCAGAACCCCCCTCGGCGCCAGCTTCACGGCCCCCATCAGCGCCTTGTACCGCGGATCAGGAATGGACAGCGACTTCCCCCGCGTCAGATCCTTCATCGCCGCATCCACCAGCTTGTCCGCATCCAGCCACATCCACGAGGGGATGTTGTCCGTCCCCATCCCGGCCCGCTGGTGGAACTCGGTCCGTACGAACCCCGGGCACAGCGCCATCAGCCGTACCCCGCTGCCCGCCAGATCCCGCGCCGCGCCCTGCGTGAACTGCACGACCCACGCCTTGCTCGCCCCGTACGTGCCACGCGGCACAAAGGCCGCCACCGACGCCACATTGACCACCGCGCCCCGGCGCCGGTCCCGCATCCCGCGCACCGCCGTCGACGTCAGCCGCAGCACCGCCTCGCAGTGCACCTTCAGCATCTTCAGCTCGTCGGCCATGGGCACTTCGAGGTACTCGCCCTTGTTGCCGAAGCCCGCGTTGTTCACCAGTACGTCCACTGGGTGCTTCGACTCCCTGAGCCGCGCCTCGACGGCCTCGATGCCGTCCTCGGTCGCCAGGTCGGCGGCCAGCACCTCCGCCTCGATGCCGTGCCGGTCGTGCAGTTCGGTGGCCTGCTCGCGCAGCCGCTTCTCGTCGCGCGCCACCAGCACCACGTTGTGGCCGTCGCTCGCCAGCCGCCGGGCGAACGCCGCCCCGATGCCCGCCGTCGCTCCCGTGATCAATGCAGTCGTCATACGGGCACGCTATCCGCCCGGAGTACGCCGCCCCACCCCGAACGGGTGCTCAGTTCTCTTCCCGCCCGGCCCGCTTCAGTGCCCTGGCCCGGCCCTCCGGATGCAGCGCCTCGCCCGCCTCCAGCAGCCGGGGCAGCAGTTCCGGCCGAGTGGTCTGGGCCCGGAACATCAGCGCGACGGTCACCTCGTGATCCGGCCGGTGCACCACCTGGACGGCATCCCCGGCGCGGATCTCGCCCGCCGCGAGCACCCGCAGATACGCGCCGGGCACCGCGGCCGCGGTGAACCGCTTGATCCAGCCGTGTTCGCCGAGCCACTCCTGGAACGTCCGGCAGGGGATACGCGGCGAGGTCACCTCCAGCAGCAGCCGCGGCCCGATCCGCCAGCGTTCGCCGATCAGGGCGCCGGTGATCTCGACGCCGGAGGTGGTGAGGTTCTCGCCGAAGGCCCCGTTGGCCAGCTCGCGGCCCAGCGACCGCTCCCAGTCGTCCAGGTCTTCGCGGGCGTAGGCGTACACGGCCTGGTCGTTCCCGCCGTGATGACGGACATTGACCACCGCGTCCCCCGCGAGGCCGCTCGCGCCGATGCCCTTGGGCCCCGGCGCGGCGACCGCCACCGGACCGTCCACCGGCCGCTTGTCGATACCCGTGCCGGCGCGCGCGGCCCCGGACGGCCTGGCCTGTCCCACATTCACGGTCAGCAGCTGCACACCGCGCTCCCTACACCGCCCCACGTCCGTGCTCAATATCGTCACGCTAAGCCCTCGCGCCGCCCCCTGCGCGGCCTGGTATGCCGCCCCCTGCCCCGCCGTGTGCGCCGCCCGATGCGCCGCCTGATCTGCCGCCCGACGTACCGCCCCATCCGTCGCCCGAAGCGCCGGCTCAGCCACCATCCCAAGCGCCACGCACGCCGCCACCCCAAGCGCCGGCCAAGGCGCCACCCGAAGCGCCACCCGAACCGCCGCCCCAGCCGCCACCCCAGGGACAGCCCGGCACCAAGCCCCCTGCCACCCCAAGATCCGCCCAAAGCCCACAGCCGATATCTCATGATCTACCCAAGATTCGCTTATGCTTGAACCATGATCGAGGCCCGTCATCTCCGCGTCCTGCGCGCCGTAGCCAGGACCGGCTCCTTCTCCGCCGCCGCGCGCGAGCTGGGCTGCACCCAGCCCGCCGTCAGCCAGCAGATGAAGGCCCTGGAGCAGGCCACCGGCACCCCCCTCCTGGTCCGTACGGGCCGTGAGACCCGGTTGACCCAGGCGGGTGAGGCACTCGTCCGGCACGCCGTCGGCATCCTGGCGGGGCTCACCGCCGCCGAGGAGGAGGTCGCGGCCATTGCGGGCCTGCGCGCGGGCCGGGTGCGGCTGGTGTCGTTCCCGTCCGGCAGCTCGACGCTGGTGCCGACCGCGCTGGCCAGGATGCGCGCCGCGCACCCCGGCACCCGGGTCTCGCTGGTCGAGGCCGAGCCGCCGCGCTCGATCGAGATGCTGCGCAACGGCGACTGCGAGATCGCGCTGGCCTTTCGCTATCCGGAGGTGCGCGGCGCGGACCCGGCGGCCGGTGCGGAGTGGGACGACCTGGTGGTCCGGCCGATCCTCAAGGACCGGCTGACCGGACTGGTCCCGGACGGCCACCGGCTGGCGAAGGCCGGGTCGGCGTGCTTCGCGGAGCTGGCCGACGAGCCGTGGATCGCGGGCTGCCCGCGCTGCCGGCGGCATCTGGTCGAGGTCTGTGAGAGCGCGGGGTTCACCCCTCGGATCGACTTCGCGACGGATGACTATCCCGCGGTGATCGGCCTGGTCGGCGCGGGGCTGGGCGTCGCCGCGCTGCCCGAGCTGACGCTGGAGTCGGTACGTCCCAAGGGGGCCACGAGGGTACGGATGGAGCCGGCCGTGCACCGGGAGATCGTCGCGCTCACGCTGCCGGATCTGGCGCGGGTCCCGGCCGTCGAGGCGATGCTCGACCAGCTGGTGGACGCCGCGGGCCACGGGCGCTGACGGGCACGGGCCCGGCGGGCCCGGACGTGCGCAGCGCAAAGGGGGCCGACGGGGCGCGCAGGGCCCGCCGGTTCGGCCGTGGGATCCCGGGGCGTGAGGGCCCTGGTTCCCGGATCTCTGCAGAAACGTTTCGTCAGGACGGGTCCGTTCCGGACGGTCAGGCGCCGCCCATGCCTGGCCGGCCGGTCAGTGAGGTCGCGGGAATCAGCCGGTGCCGGGCCCGGCCCATGAGTTCCTCGCGTTCGTCCTCGGTCAGTCCGCCCCAGACCCCGTAGGGCTCGCGGACCGCCAGGGCATGCGCCGCGCACTCGGCCCGCACCGGGCAGCGCATGCACACCTCCTTCGCCGATGTCTCACGCGCGCTGCGGGCCGCTCCGCGCTCACCTTCGGGGTGGAAGAAGAGCGAACTGTCCACGCCGCGGCAGGCGGCGAGGAGCTGCCAGTCCCAGAGGTCTGCGTTCGGGCCCGGGAGGCGGGAGAAATCTGCCATTGCTTGTCCCCTCGAAGCGATGCTGATTCGGGCTCGGTGCTCAGAACGTACATCTACCGTCTAAGTAGATGTAAATATGACTCATTGCGAATCTAGTCGCAGACTCCTCAAAAATGGAAGCAAGAGAGCCAAATAGGGCATAGGGTGCACGCGCGGATGCCGGTCGCCTGAGATGCCGTCTGCGTATCCGGCTCCTTACGGAGCGTGCTGAAGACGGTCATCGAACCCGTAACTCTTTCGAGTGACCGTCGTTGAGTGTGCGGAGGCGGTTGACAGAGGTAGTCCTCGGGCAAGTGTCCGAGGGCCGTCAATCGCACAGGTGACGATACGTACCAGCCTGGAGGCTCAAGGTGACGCGCATCAGCTGCGGAGGGCGGTCATGACATCCGTCCTCGTCTGCGACGACTCCCCGCTTGCCCGAGAGGCGCTCCGTCGGGCGGTTGCGACCGTGCCCGGCGTCGAGCGTGTGACGACCGCGGCCAACGGCGAGGAAGTCCTCCGCCGCTGGGGCGCCGATCGCTCGGACCTGATTCTGATGGACGTACGGATGCCCGGTCTCGGCGGTGTCGAGACCGTGCGCCGGCTGCTGTCCGCCGACCCGGGCGCCCGGATCATCATGCTCACGGTGGCCGAGGATCTCGACGGTGTCGCGCTCGCGGTCGCCGCCGGTGCCCGCGGCTATCTGCACAAGGACGCCTCGCGCGCCGAGCTGCGGGCGACGGTGACCCAGGCGCTGGCCGACCCGACGTGGCGGCTCGCCCCGCGTCGGCTGCGGTCAGCCGAGATGGGTGCCGCGCCGACGCTCACCGCGCGCGAGATCCAGGTGCTGGAGGGCATGAGTCACGGCCGCTCGAACGCCGAGATCGGCCGTGAGCTGTTCCTGTCCGAGGACACGGTCAAGACCCATGCCCGGCGCCTGTTCAAGAAGCTCGGCGCCTCGGACCGCGCGCATGCGGTGGCGCTCGGTTTCCGCTGGGGACTGGTTCGCTGAATCTGCTGTGCATACGGGGTTACGGCACCCGCCCGCTGACCGGGTGGTGACCGTCGTAACCCCGCCGCGTCGACGCTCGGCGCCGAAACCTCGCGGGATGCCGCATCCTTGAGGTGTGACTCCTCCCCGGCGGAGGCCGGGGCTCTCACTCGGCCAGAAGAGACCTCATGACGGACAAGCACTGCCCGACGCCGTACGGCACGCAGACAAGCTACCGGCGGGGGCTCGCGGTCGGTATGGGTACAACCCGAACGGGGGAGGCGTGGAACGTGAGTGCTAGTGCGACGGCGCGTAACGGTTCGGGGCACAACGACGGGGGTGGTGCCACGGATCGTCGGGCACCAAGGCACCATGGACCGATGCGCGATGACGGGAATCAGGAGATCGGCGATCTCGTCGCACGCGCCGTCGAGGGAGACCAGCGGGCCACTCACGACCTGCTGGCCCACGTCCACCCGCTCGCCCTGCGCTACTGCCGCACCAGGCTGTCGAGGCTGCCGGGCGATGCCCGCCACTTCGTCGAGGACCTGGCGCAGGAAGTCTGTGTCGCGGTGCTCTGCGCGCTGCCCCGCTACCGCGACACCGGAAAGCCCTTCGAGGCGTTCGTCTTCGCCATCGCCGGCCACAAGGTCGCCGACCTGCAGCGGGCCGCGATGCGGCATCCGGGCAGTACGGCCGTGCCCTCCGACGAGATGCCCGAGCAGCCGGACGACTCCCTCGGCCCCGAGGAGCGGGCGCTGCTGAGCAGCGATGCCGAGTGGGCCAAGAAGCTGCTGGCGAATCTGCCGGAGAACCAGCGGGAGCTGGTCCTGCTGCGGGTCGCCGTCGGGCTGACCGCCGAGGAGACCGGGCAGATGCTGGGGATGTCACCGGGCGCGGTACGGGTCGCCCAGCACCGTGCGCTGAGCCGGCTGCGGGCGCTGGCCGAGCAGTAGGGACTCCCCGCCCGTCCACGGTGCTCCTTGGCAGCGCGATCCTGTCGTAGGAACGCACAAGTGATGAGCCCCTCATCCGCCGTGGAATCGGACACCCCTCCAGGCCGTTAGCATGGGAGTCCGCGCTGAGGCAAGAGCATTGGGGAAGGTGTCATGAGTGACAACGTCGACGGTATGCCCGCCAAATTCGCCATGCTCGGGCTGACATACGACGATGTCCTGCTGCTGCCCGGTGCGTCGGAGGTGCTCCCGAACACGGTGAACACCGCCTCCCGGGTCTCGCGGAACGTCTCGGTCAATATCCCGCTGCTGTCCGCCGCCATGGACAAGGTCACCGAGGCACGCATGGCCATCGCCATGGCACGTCAGGGCGGCGCGGGCGTCCTGCACCGCAACCTTTCCATCGAGGACCAGGCCAACCAGGTCGATCTGGTCAAGCGCTCCGAGTCCGGCATGGTGACCGACCCGATCACGGTCCGCCCGGACGCCACGCTCGCCGAGGCCGATGCGCTGTGTGCCAAGTTCCGCATCAGCGGCGTCCCGGTGACGGATGCGGCCGGCAAGCTGCTGGGCATCGTCACCAACCGCGACATGGCCTTCGAGATGGACCGCGCCCGTCAGGTCCGCGAGGTCATGACGCCGATGCCGCTGGTTACTGGCAAGGTCGGGATCTCCGGCGACGACGCCATCGAGCTGCTGCGCCGCCACAAGATCGAGAAGCTGCCGCTGGTCGACGACGCGGGCGTGCTCAAGGGCCTGATCACCGTCAAGGACTTCGTCAAGGCGGAGAAGTACCCCAACGCCGCCAAGGACGCCGAGGGCCGGCTGGTCGTCGGCGCGGCGGTGGGCGTCGGCGACGCCGCGTACGACCGGGCGCAGGCGCTGGTCGAGGCCGGCGCGGACTTCCTCGTCATCGACAGCGCGCACGGCCACAGCCGCGGCATCCTCGACATGATCGCCAAGGTCAAGTCCAACATCACGGTGGATGTCGTGGGCGGCAATGTCGCCACCCGCGACGGCGCGCAGGCGCTGATCGACGCGGGCGTGGACGGCATCAAGGTCGGCGTCGGCCCCGGCTCCATCTGCACCACCCGCGTCGTCGCCGGCGTCGGCGTCCCGCAGGTCACCGCGATCTACGAGGCCGCGCAGGCCGCGCACGCCGCGGGCGTACCGCTGATCGGCGACGGCGGGCTCCAGTTCTCCGGAGACATCGCCAAGGCCATCGCGGCCGGCGCGGACACCGTCATGCTGGGCTCGCTGCTGGCCGGCTGCGAGGAGTCGCCCGGCGAGATGGTCTTCATCAACGGCAAGCAGTTCAAGTCGTACCGCGGCATGGGCTCGCTGGGCGCGATGCAGTCCCGCGGCCAGGCGCGCTCCTTCTCCAAGGACCGCTACTTCCAGGACAACGTCCTGTCCGAGGACAAGCTCGTCCCCGAGGGCATCGAGGGCCAGGTCCCCTACCGCGGCCCGCTGGCCTCGGTCGCCCACCAGCTCGTCGGCGGCCTGCGCGCCTCCATGGGCTATGTCGGCTCCGCGACCATCCCCGAGCTGAAGGAAAAGGGCCGCTTCGTCCGCATCACCTCCGCGGGCCTCAAGGAGAGCCACCCGCACGACGTCCAGATGATCACCGAGGCTCCCAACTACGCGCGCGGCTAAGAGCCGTATCCGACGGATTCCAGGGACCCGCGACCGGGAGGTCGCGGGTCCCGTCGCGTCGGGGATACTGGGGGCGTAATCCGTATGGAAGGGCCTAGACAGTGACTGAGATCGAGATCGGACGCGGCAAGCGCGGCCGCCGGGCGTATGCCTTCGACGACATTGCCGTCGTACCGAGTCGCCGCACCCGCGACCCGAAGGAGGTCTCGATCGCCTGGCAGATCGACGCCTACCGCTTCGAGCTGCCGTTCCTGGCGGCTCCCATGGACTCGGTGGTCTCCCCGCAGACCGCGATCCGCATCGGCGAGCTGGGCGGCCTGGGCGTCCTCAACCTCGAGGGTCTGTGGACCCGGTACGAGGACCCGGAGCCGCTGCTCGCGGAGATCGCGGAGCTGGACGGCGACGCGGCCACCAAGCGGCTGCAGGAGATCTACGCCGCGCCGATCAAGGAAGAGCTGATCGGGCAGCGGATCAAGGAGGTGCGCGACTCGGGTGTCGTCACCGCCGCCGCGCTCTCCCCGCAGCGCACCGCCCAGTTCTCCAAGGCGGTCGTGGACGCGGGTGTGGACATCTTCGTCATCCGCGGCACGACGGTGTCGGCCGAGCACGTCTCGTCGGCCGCCGAGCCGCTGAACCTCAAGCAGTTCATCTACGAGCTGGACGTCCCGGTCATCGTCGGCGGCTGCGCCACCTACACCGCGGCGCTGCACCTGATGCGTACCGGCGCGGCCGGTGTGCTGGTCGGCTTCGGCGGCGGCGCCGCGCACACCACCCGTAACGTCCTCGGCATCCAGGTGCCGATGGCGACCGCGGTGGCCGATGTCTCGGCCGCGCGCCGGGACTACATGGACGAGTCCGGCGGCCGCTACGTCCACGTCATCGCCGACGGCGGCGTGGGCTGGTCGGGTGACCTGCCCAAGGCGATCGCCTGCGGCGCGGACGCGGTGATGATGGGCTCCCCGCTCGCCCGCGCGACGGACGCGCCGGGCCGCGGCCACCACTGGGGCATGGAGGCCGTCCACGAGGACGTGCCGCGCGGCAAGCGGATGGACCTGGGCGCGGTCGGCACCACCGAGGAGATCCTCTGCGGTCCCTCGACCACGCCGGACGGCTCGATGAACTTCTTCGGCGCGCTGCGCCGGGCCATGGCCACCACCGGGTACTCCGAGCTGAAGGAGTTCCAGCGGGTGGAGGTCACGGTCGCGCCGTCGCAGCACGACCAGCGCTGAGCCTGTTTTTACGGTTGAGGGGCCCGGATCGCATTCGCGGTCCGGGCCCCTTGCCGTAGGACGTCTGTGAGTTCTGGGCAACCAGCCCCTTACCGTTGAGAAACCCTGCCGGACATGTCCGCTCGTAACGTCATCGGATGTGAAGGGCAACCAACGACGCCTGGTGCGTCAACCGCTCGCACTGCCCGGCTGGGGCACCATCCGCGGCCGGGTGGCCGTCGTGCTCGCCGTCCCCACCTGTCTTCTGCTGGCGCTGACCGGCCTCGGCGTGGCCGACCGTGCTTCCGACTGGTCCGTGGCGCGAGAGACCGCCGACCGGGTCGAGCTCGTCCTCAAGACCCAGGACCTGGTGCGCGACCTGCAGCGCGAACGCGGCCTGACCAGCGGACTGCTCGGCGGTGCCGCCCACTACCGGGACGACGTCGACTTCCAGCGTGACCGCACCGACCGCACCCGCACTGCCTTCGACGCCCTGCTCGGGACGGACGGCGCGGGAGCGCACACCGTCGACGCCTTGAAGGACGCGCTCGCCCCGGTCACGGCACTGGCCGCCGAACGCCGCAAAGTCGACGACGGCACCGCCCAGCGCGTACCGACCCTGGCCGCGTACACCAAGACGATCGGCGGACTGATCGACGCCGCGGCGGCGGAACCGGCCGGCGGCGACCGCACCCTCTCCGACGCGATGGGCGCCCTGCACGCCCTCGCCCGCGCCACCGAGGCGGTCGCCCTGGAACGCGGCTCCCTCAACGGGGTCTTCGCCGCGGGCCGCTTCAAGAACGACGAATTCCTCGACTTCACCGAGGTGCGCGCGGACCGGCTGGCCTCCCTGCGCCAGTACAACGGACTCGCCACCCCCGAGCGGCAATCCGCACTCGACGCCGCCTTCGCCACCCGCGACGCCCGACGCGCCAGGGCCTACGAGAAGCAGGCCGAACGCGGAGCCGACGGCCGCCCGCTCGCGGTGGACCCGGGCCGCTGGTGGGCGACGATGACCGCACTGGTCGACGGTCTCCACGACGTCCAGCGGAAGATCGGCACCGACGTACGGATGCGCGCCGACCGGCTCGGGGACGATGCCACCGGCCAGCTGGGCGGCTTCATCGGCCTGGGAGTGCTGATCCTCGCGGTGGCCACCGGACTCGCGGTGCTCTCCTCCCGCTCCATCACCCGGCCGTTCGTCGCCCTCGCGGACGAGGCCGACTCGGTGGCCCGGACCGGTCTGCCCGCCGCAGTCGCCCGGATCCAGGAGGCCAAGGCGGGCGACGCGCTCATCAACCGGCCCCACCGTCATGTTCCGCACGGCGTCCGCGAGTTCTCCCGGCTTGCCTCCGCCCTGCACAACGTCGAGGACACCGCGATCGGGCTGGCGACCGAACAAGCGGTGCTCCGCCGCAACAGCACCGATTCACTCGCCGGGCTCGGCCGCCGCAACCAGGCCCTGCTCTCCCGCCAGCTCGGCCTGATCACCACCCTGGAGAACCAGGAAATCGACCCGGAGGCACTCGGCGAACTCTTCCAACTCGACCACCTGGCCACGCGGATGCGACGCAACGCCGAATCGCTGCTCGTGCTCGCGGGGGAGGAACTGCCGCCGCGTACCCGCTCCGGTCGGGTGACCGTGACCGAGGTGGTGCAGTCGGCGATCGCCGAGGTCGAGCAGTACCGGCGGGTCGCCGTGATGGACGTCCAGGACGGCCGGATCCGCGGCCAGGCCGTCGCCGAACTCTCCCATCTCCTTGCCGAACTCCTCGAGAACGCGCTGGTGTTCTCGCCCCCCTCGCGCCCGGTCGAGGTCTACGGCTGGCGCGACGGCGGCGAGTACTGCCTCGCGGTCGTCGACCGCGGATCCGGCATGACTGCCGAGAAGCTGGCCCGCTCCAACGCCCGGCTGGCGGGCCGCGAGCCGTTCCTGGTCGCCCCCACCCACCCCCAAGTGCCCGGCACCGCTCGAACAGGGGGGACCCCCACCCTCGGCCACTACGTCGTCGGGACGCTCGCCACCCGGCTGGGCGCCCAGGTCGAACTGTGCCCCACCCAGGGCAAGGACGGGGCCTGCGGAGTCACTGCGTACGTTGCGCTGCCGTCCACTCTCGTAGAGGCACCGGAGACGCAGCCGGTGAGCGTCGGCTGAACCGGGCGCGCGAGGAGCGCCGGGGGAGCGGGCGCAGCGCCACCCCCATCACCCACCCCCACCAACGCAGGCTCGGACCGTGCGGCGGCCGGACCGTCCAAGGACTCAACGGTGATCGTCTCCAGCACTGTCATGCGCGGCCCCTCGGGTAGCTCTTCGTTGTTTGGCTAGCCCAAATACGGAGTTGGACGGTGTTCCAGAAAGTGCTGAATCCGTAGCCGCTGGGTGCGATGCATAGGCAGTGCGTCAATCTCGCCGGGAGCTACGAATCGAAGTTCAAGGGACTCCTCAGAGATCGCGAGCGAACCGCCGACGATACGCGCGGTAAAGCACACGTTGAACTGTCGCCTTACCTCTCCGTTGCTGTACGCGATGATGTGGCGTGGATCCGTATATGTGCCGACCAGCCCCGTGATCTCTACGCCGAGCCCCGTCTCCTCCTCGACTTCCCGTACGGCCGCTCCCGGAAGGGAATCTGCTATGTCCATTCCACCGCCGGGGAGCGCCCACAGGCCGCTATCGGTCCGCCGTTGCAGCAGAATGCGTCCGTTGTCGTCCGTGACGACCGCCGACGCGGCGACTACCAGACTGTTCGGCTTGGGCGCGCTGGGGTCGTTGTAGTACTCGGTCCGGGTCACTGCTCAGCCTCCCTGTACGGGCGTTGCTGTAGCCCATACGGCATCGAAACTTCCGGCGTAGCCGTCGAACATCCCCCCGTCGTTGTTGCGACGGAGGTGCCATACCGGCGCCCCATATGCATTCACACCCCACACGTGGGCATTCACCAACATCTGGTCATCGGCACGGTAGATGCTGTTGTAAAGGGTCGTTGCGTGTGTCCTTAGCTCGATCCCCGGCGTACCGACAAGCGATCGGTAATGCATCATTGCCAGTTGGCAGCGCGATTCGACTCCAAGGCCGAACTTCTCTTCCTGGCCGCGCTGTTGAACATTAGCGCTGCCTGCGTCGCCCACCGCAATCCGTACGGTGCAGCCTTCGGCGGCTCGTTCGCGCAATAGGTCATTGAGGCGAGGGTATGCTTCATGCAGGAATACGGCCGCGTACACAAGTACATCTATGCGTTTCCGTGCCTGAGTGAAAAGATCGATGAAGACGGAAACGGGAAGGTCTGCCCGCTGGCTGTACAGCGCTACCAATTCGGGACTGACTGCCCTCGCCGCGCGTGCCTGCCTCAGTTTTGGCCAGAGTGCAAACACGTCTTCCCCTATTGTCTCTGCGGCTCGCATGGCGGTTTCCCTGCGCGGCGTGCGCCCCAGGTTGACCCACCGTTCCACTGACTTGGGATCAACATCAACCTTTGCTGCCAGGCTCGCATGGGTCCAGCCGCCTTCCGCCATGGCGGCCCGCAGTCGCTCGTTCTGCACTCTGCCTGCCCCTCTTCCTGGACGCCGAGAGGGACGTTCTACCCACTCTAGGACGTCCCTAAGTGTCCCTCGTCAGTGGTTTCGCCGTCCCCCAATAGCCAACGATGCTCACGGCAAGAACCCCCGCGACGCGCTGCGTGCGTCCGGGGGCGTGGCCATCAACTACAAGGGAGTTGACGACATGACCAACGCTACAGCGTGGCTCTTAATCCCGTTGCTACGGCTGCTGTTTCCTACGCGGGGTCGCCACCGATCGGCCCGCGCGCTGCCTGCTGCGCGGTGCGAGGGGGCGCCGACGCTCACGCCTCCCCGCGTGCCCGTCCGGCAGCCAGAGCTGCTGCGTGGCGAAGACTCGCCCCTGATTCGCCCGTACGTCCTTACGCCTGGGGAGTGGCGGGAGCGTCGCTCGCAGCGTGGTCGTCGGCGGGCGTTGTGGCTGGCCGTGCACGGCGCCGACGCAGGGCCGCGCTGGATTCACGGTGTGGAGGTGGTGGGGTGATGGCCCGGATGTGTCGCCCCGTTCAGCTGATGGAACCGGCGGCGGATCCGGTGCCGGTTGCCGGGTGTGATGTGTGTGGAGCGCTGGCGGTGCAGCGTGCGGAAGCCTATGCCGTGGGCGACAGGTCGAAGGCGACCGACCACAATGTCGAGATCCGCCGGCACCCTCACCCGGAGGCAATGCGGTGATGGGGACCGAGGCGCGCACAGCCATCCAGGCGGCATCGGACGCCTATCGCGATCTTCAACTCGCCTTGGCCGACGCGAAGATAATCTTCCCGGAGATGACCTTCAGTGATACCGCCGAGGGGGACATCCGGATCAGCCTGGGTCGGGTAGGCATCCGTACGGCCGCGAAGCTCGCCCGCGTTCTGAAGGCGGCGCGCGCATGAGGGCGCGCTATAGGTTCGCCGAGTGGACGCTGTCGGTCATGCCGGACACGGCCGTGCGCCACGTCGGCAGGTGTCTGACGTGCCGTGAACGGTCGTCGGACGCGGCCGATGCGGACGAGGTGCAGGTGTGGTGTCTGCGGCACGCGGGGCTGACGCATCACAGCGGCTATGAGCTGGCGGCGTTCCAGTGTTTCGACGCCACGATGACCGACCCGGCAGCGGGCGGTACGGCGTCGATGACGTAAGCCAGGAGACCAGGCGGGGCCCGCCGCGCCCTCCGTACGCGCCGGCCGCCTCGCCCGCACAACTTCCCCCGACCGGAGCAGCCCTGAGCAGGGACAGCACGTGTCCCGTGTGAGTCGACGGGCTCAGCTCTCGCACCGGTCCGTCCTGCGGGGAGCGTTCCGGGCGCTTCCTTCACGGATGCCGTGCCTTGGCGGCGCGGTGAGGGAACAGGTCCCGCCCGGTGGGCACGACCACCGGGCGGGACCGCCAACCACAACGGCGAACAACCTGTTCCGAAGGCTCCACGCAACCCATCCACCTGGAGGTATGCACGATGAGCACAGTCATTCAGACCCGTACCCGCGACCCACGGCTCCTCCTCAACGCACTGGCGCACCGTGTGCCCCAACTGATCACCAACAGTGAATCGACGTTGTGGGAGCGGGAAGTCGCTCTCCTGCTGCGCGACAACAGTGTCATGACCCGTGACACCGCCGAGCGGCTTCTGGGCCAGGCCATCGCCTACACGATCACCGCCATGGAACGGCAGGGCGTGGACATGGGCGTCGGGTACACGGTGGACGTGGCCGTGCACGCGCTCATCCTGGACACTCCGTTGTACTTCGCTCTGTGCGCCGAGTACAACGGCGGGCAATACAAGCATCACGCGCCGCTGATCGAACGGCGCTGCGACGGCATCGTGATGCGTACGGCAGGGATCCTTCGGGACAACGGCTTCGCCGTGGACGACGAACTGTGGGCCATGGACGCGGCCGAGTGCTCGCCGTGTGACGACAAGGTGCCCGACAGCCACTGAGTGCCACCCTGGACGGATCCCCCCGGCCCATACCGGGAGCGGGGGGATCACATCAACCGCGAGGCCGAGGACGACAGTTGCCCGCACAGCACGACATCGACTCCGAACGCGAAGTATGGGATGCATTCGCGGAGAGCGCCAAAGACAAAACCCTGGAGGCCGATCCGGTCTTCTGCTGGACGCAATACTCGGGGCATGGCCCTGGCCCCGAACTCCTCGGGTCACCCAGGAGCGCGCTGGAGATCGGTTGCGGCACTGGGCGGGCGCTGGCGTTCCTTCTCAACCAGGGTGTGAAGGTCACGGGCCTGGACCTGTCTCCGGTCGCGGTCAAGCACCTGACGGAACGCTGGGGCGGGCGGGGCGCCGAATTCATCTGCGGCGAAGTGCTGGAACGCTTGGCAGTGAGCGCTGACGCATACGACGCGATCTATTCCCTCTTCGGTGCTGCCTGGTTCACCGACCCGGAGCGGCTGTTCCCGCTGGTCGCGGCGCGGCTGAACTCCGGCGGGGTGTTTGCTTTCTCCCAGCCACCTGCGATTCCCGGTGCATATGGACCACAAGGTATGTACAAGGGTGGCTTCGCGGGTAAGGCCACGTACACCTACCGGTACAGCTATACGCCCCGGAAGTGGGCGGCAATGCTGTCGAAGAACGGCTTCGGGGACATCGAAGTGAAGGTCGTCGATGCGCCGGCCCCTGGCCATATCGGAACCTTGATCGTACGAGGCGTGAAGCACTGAGCCGCGGCGCGCTGCGCCGGGCGTCGGCCCCCGCGGGGTACGGCACAACAACCGCCGAGGCGGGGATGTACGGCCGAAGGGCCCGGACCGTGGTTGCGGTCCGGGCCCTTCGGCGTGTGTACGGGGCGTGCTAGCCGCCCAGCTTCTTGGCGGTGCTGAAGCCGCCGGCGGCGGCCAGGACGAAGAAGAGCACTTCGATCGGCTCGAAGTTGTCCACCCAGGCCTGGTTGATGTCGCCGAAGTGGTCGAAGAAGACCCCGACGTCGCCGATGAAGAAGACGGCGGAGAACATCACGCCGAGGTAGTAGGCGAGCAGGCCGAGGATCGCGGCGACCACCGGCACGACGGCGTTACGGCCGCCGATCTTGCCCATCGCGGCGCCGATCAGCGCGCCGAGGGCTACGGCCGCATAGCCGATCGTGGCGCCGTCGGTGGCGTTGAGGATCCCGCCGTAGATGGCGGCCACGATCAGCATGACGACGAAGCCCACGGCGATGGCGCCGCCCGGGTTCCCGGTGCCGGCCGGCTGCGCCGACGGCGGGAAGCCGCCCGGACCGGGAGCGCCGTACTGGGGCTGCGGCGCGCCGTACTGGGGCTGCTGGGGCTGCTGGGGCGATGGCGGGTAGGGCTGGCTCATGAAGGTCCCCCGTGGAAGAAGCGTGAATGCAAGCGTGAATGACGGGCCAAAGTTAGCAGCGTGCTCTGGCATGCCCACAACGACTTAGAGGACCGTGACCTGTTCGATGCCTGCGTGCCGCATGGGTCACAGGCGGTGCGCCGCCCCCGTAGGCGTGGCCCCCCGTGTGTCCAGGAGCAGTTGGGCCTTTACGGCCAGGCCCTGGAGGTCGTAGGTGCGGTGGGGCTGGAGCAGCACCGTCAGGTCGGCGGCGGCCGCGGCCTCGTAGAGGGAGTCGGCGCGGGGGATGGGGCGGTCGAGGACGTTCCACTGGGGGATGTAGGGGTCGTGGTACGTCAGGTGGGCGCCCAGTTCCATGAGGCGGGAGGCGATTTCGCGGGCGGGAGCGGCCTCCTGGTCGCCGATGTCCGGCTTGTAGGTGACGCCGAGGAGCAGGATGCGGGCGCCGCGGGCGGACTTGCCGTGTTCGTTGAGGAGGGCGGCGCAGCGCTGGATGACGTAACGGGGCATCCGGCCGTTGACCTCCTGGGCGAGTTCGACCATGCGGAGCGGGTAGCCCAGTGAACGGCCTTTGTGGGAAAGGTAGTTGGGGTCAACGGGGGTGGCGTGGCCGCCGACTCCCGGGCCGGGGCGGAAGGCCTGGAAGCCGAAGGGCTTGGTCTCGGCGCAGCGGATGACGTCCCACAGGTCGACGCCGATGTCGTGGCAGAAGACTGCCATCTCGTTCATCAGGGCGATGTTGATGTGGCGGTAGTTGGTCTCCAGCAGTTTGGTCGTCTCGGCCTCGCGGGGGCCGCGGGCCCGTACGACCTTGTCGGTGAGACGGCCGTAGAAGGTGGCGGCGGCCTCGGTGCAGGCGGGGGTGAGGCCGCCGATGACCTTGGGGGTGTTGCGGTAGCGGTGGGTGCGGTTGCCGGGGTCGTGGCGGCTGGGCGAGCAGGCGAGGTGGAAGTCGCGGCCCGCGGTCAGTCCGGAGCCCTCTTCCAGGAGGGGGCGCAGGAATTCCTCGGTGGTGCCCGGGTAGGCGGTCGATTCGAGGATGACGGTGGTGTGCGGGCGCAGCCGCGCGGCGAGCGCGCGGGCCGCGTCGGCGATGCCGGTCAGGTCCAGGGCGCGGTCCGCGCCGAGCGGGGTGGCCGCGCAGATGACGGCCGTACGGACCTTGCCGAGGGCGGCGGGATCGGCGGTGGTGCGGAATCCGGCCGCGAGCAGCCGGCGGATCTCGGTGGCGGACAGCGGCCCGTCGGCGCCCGAGGGGGTGGCGGCGAGCGGGTCGGGGTCGTAGCCGAGGGTGCTGATGCCGGCGGCGGTGGCGGCCTGGGCGAGGGGGAGGCCGAGGTGGCCGAGTCCGATGACGGCTAGGTCCGCGGGCATGTCTGCTGCCGTCCTTCCCGAGCGACTGCGAATAACGCATAAGTAGACTAAGCCGACATTTGACCCAGAATAGGGATTGGTGGATCAAGGTGGCGGGGTGTTGCCGTCACGGGCGGAGCGGGGATACCGGCATGTAGCAGATGTCCACAGCACGGCCGGAACGACGAACGGTTGGCAGGCCACCGATCACAGCGGGAGGCAGTGGTGAAGACAGCGACACTGGGACCGGCGCAGCGTGCCGAGGCGCTCGCTCGAATGGCGGAGCGCGAGCTGGACATTCTGGTGGTCGGCGGCGGGGTCGTCGGCGCCGGTACGGCACTGGACGCGGCGACCCGCGGACTGGGCACCGGGCTGGTCGAGGCCCGCGACTGGGCCTCGGGCACCTCCAGCCGCTCGAGCAAGCTCATCCACGGTGGCCTGCGCTATCTGGAGATGCTGGACTTCGCACTCGTACGGGAGGCCCTCAAGGAGCGGGGGCTGCTGCTCCAGCGGCTGGCACCCCATCTGGTGAAGCCGGTGCCGTTTCTCTACCCGTTGCAGCACCGGGGCTGGGAGCGCTGGTACGCGGGGTCCGGCGTCGCGCTCTACGACGGCATGTCGGTCTCGTCCGGCCACGGCCGCGGGCTGCCCGTACACCGCCATCTCTCCCACAAGCGGGCCCTGCGGGTCGCGCCCTGCCTGAAGAGCGACGCGCTGGTCGGCGCGCTCCAGTACTACGACGCCCAGATGGACGACGCGCGCTATGTGGCGACGATGGTGCGCACCGCCGCCGCCTACGGCGCGCAGGTCGCCAACCGGGCGCGGGTGGTGGGATTTCTGCGCGAGGGCGAGCGGGTGGTCGGCGCGCGGGTGCAGGACGTCGAGACGGGCGGCGAGTACCCCATCCGCGCCCGGCAGATCGTCAACGCCACCGGCGTGTGGACGGACGACACCCAGGCGCTGATCGGCGAGCGCGGGCAGTTCCACGTCCGCGCCTCGAAGGGAATTCACCTGGTTGTCCCAAAGGACCGGATCCATTCGACGACCGGGCTCATCCTCCGTACGGAGAAGAGCGTGCTGTTCGTCATCCCCTGGGGACGGCACTGGATCATCGGGACGACGGACACCGGCTGGGACCTGGACAAGGCCCACCCGGCCGCCTCCAGCGCCGATATCGACTATCTGCTGGAGCATGTGAACTCCGTGCTCGCCATACCGCTGACCAGGGACGACGTGGAAGGCGTCTACGCCGGCCTGCGGCCGTTGCTGGCCGGGGAGTCGGATGCGACCAGCAAGCTGTCGCGCGAGCACACCGTCGCGCACCCGGTGCCGGGGCTGGTCGTGGTCGCCGGCGGCAAGTACACGACGTACCGGGTGATGGCCAAGGACGCCGTGGACGAGGCGGTCCACGGGCTGGACCGCAGGGTCGCGGAGTGTGTGACGGAAGACGTCCCGCTGGTCGGCGCCGAGGGCTACAAGGCGCTGTGGAACGCACGGGCCCGGATCGCGGCCCGTACGGGCCTCCATGTCGCCCGTATCGAGCACCTCTTGAACCGCTACGGCTCGCTCACCGAGGAATTGCTGGAACTCGTCGTGGCCGATCCTTCACTGGGCGAACCGCTCGCGGCCGCGGACGACTATCTGCGCGCCGAGGCCGTCTACGCCTGCACCCATGAGGGCGCCCGGCACCTCGACGACGTCCTGACCCGCCGCACCCGCATCTCCATCGAGACCTTCGACCGCGGCGCCCACAGCGCCCGCGAGGTGGCCGAACTGATCGCGCCCGCGCTGGGCTGGGACAGCGCCCAGATCGAGAAGGAGATCGCGCACTACGAGAAGCGGGTCGAGGCGGAGCGCGAGTCGCAGCGGCAGCCGGACGATCTGACGGCGGATGCGGCCCGGCTGGGGGCGCCGGACATCGTGCCGTTGTAGCTGCCCGCTCTGCGCTCTACGCAGGGTGCCCGGGGCAGAATTCCGCCGTCAGGACGGCCGTCCCGTGCGCCGGCCGGGTCAGCGCGTCGGTGTTGACCCGGTAGCTGACGAGGTGCCGCCCGTCGGCGGTGCCCGCGGTCTCGGCGAACGAGCCGTTGATGTCGCCGCTGTGGCCCCAGACCGTGACGCCACAGGGCAGCGCGGTCGCGTACAGGCCGAGGCCGTAGGCGCCGCCGGTGGCCCGCTCGCTGCGCAGCTGAGCCATCTGACGCGGCGCCAGGAACTTGCCGCTGAGCAGCGCGGAGAAGAAGCGGTTGAGGTCGCCGAGGGTGGAGACCAGCTCGCCCGCGGCGCCGGCCCGGCTGGGGTCCAGGGCCGTGGCGTCCACCTGCCGGCCGCCGATCAGGGAGTACGCGCGGCCGTGCGGCTTCGGCAGCGACGGATCGGTGCCGGGGAAGGAGGTGTTGTCGAGCCCGGCGGGAAGGGTGATGCGCTGACGGATCTCCGCGGCGTACGAGTGGCCGGTGACCCCCTGGATGATCAGGCCGAGCACCACGTAGTTGGTGTTGGAGTACGCGTAACGGGCACCCGGTGCGGCCGCCGCCGGGTGGCCGAGGGCGATCCGCAGCAGCCGGGCCGGGGTGTAGGTGTCGTAGCGGTGGGCGGCGAAGCCCGTGCCGTACAGCCGGCCGGCGAGCCGGGGGTCGCGGGTGTAGTCGAACACACCACTCGTATGGTCCAGCAGCTGCCGGATGGTCACCTTGCGCAGATCGCTGCTGTGGCCGCCTGCCGCGCCGGGCCCGCGGACCGGTACGCCCGCCGGGAGGTGCGCGGCCGCGGTGTCGTGCAGCGTCAGTTTCCGCTCGGCGGCGAGTTGCAGGATCACCGTGGCGACCAGAGTCTTGGTGAGACTGCCGGCCCGGAAGTGGTCGGACTTCTCCATGACGCGGCCGGTCCGCAGATCGGCGACCCCGACGGTGGAGAACCGCGAGCCCCAGAACCGCCCGTCGCGGGTGATGAGGGAGGCGGCGCCCGGGGCACCGTCGTCCACCAGACGGTGCAGCGCGTGCACCGTAGTGGCGGGCGGCCGGCGGACCTCCGCGGGCGGGATGGCGGCGATATGCCTCTGACCAGCACATCCTGCCTGGACCGGCACGATCAGCGCGGTCAGTGCGATCAGGGCCGCCGTCGCGGCCCGGCGGGGCGAGCGCATCGTCATCGGGACTCCCCTTCGTCCGGGCCATCATGGCGCGCGGGCGGCGGCCCCCGGAAACCGTGCCGGGCACCCACCCGGGCCTTCCGCATGGCTGCGGATGAGAGAGAATGAAGGCTCCGCCAGGGTGAGTTGTCCGAGTTGGGGCAGTTTGGCGATCGACAGGGGTGTGGCCTGGGGCCCGCACCGGGATCGCGGTGCCAACTCGGCTGGAGTGCAGAGGGGATTCCGTGGGCGACGACGTCGAGATGGACGGCAAGGAGGGCAGGCTGCTCGCCGGCCGGTACCGGCTCGCCGATGTTCTCGGCCGGGGCGGCATGGGCACCGTCTGGCGGGCCCGCGACGAGGTCCTGGGCCGAACGGTCGCAGTCAAGGAACTGCGCTTCCCCGGCGGCGTCGAGGAGGACGAGAAGCGCCGGCTGATCACCCGTACGCTGCGCGAGGCCAAGGCGATCGCCCGGATCCGCAACAACGGCGCGGTGACGGTCTACGACGTGGTCGACGAGGACGACCGGCCGTGGATCGTGATGGAGCTGGTCGAGGGCCGCTCGCTCGCCGAGGTCGTCCGCGACGACGGCGCGCTCACCCCGCGCCGCGCCGCCGAGGTCGGCCTCGCCATCGTGGACGTCCTGCGCGCCGCCCACACCGCGGGCATCCTGCACCGCGATGTGAAGCCGTCCAACGTCCTGATGTCCGACGACGGCCGGGTCGTGCTCACCGACTTCGGCATCGCCCAGGTCGAGGGCGACCCCTCCGTGACCTCGACCGGCATGCTCGTCGGCGCCCCCTCCTACATCTCCCCGGAGCGCGCCCGCGGCCAGAAGCCCGGCCCGCCGGCCGACATGTGGTCGCTCGGCGGCCTGCTGTACGCCTGCGTCGAGGGCCACCCGCCGTACGACAAGGGCTCCGCGATCGCCACCCTGACGGCGGTGATGACCGAGCCGATCGAGCCGCCCAAGAGCGCCGGCGCCCTCGAAGAGGTCATCTACGGCCTCCTGGTGAAGGACCCGGCGGGCCGCCTGGACGACGCCGGCGCGCGGGCGCTGCTGCGCGACATCGTCGACGGCCCCAAGGACGCCGCGCCCGAGCCGCCGATGGACGCCACGCGGGCGATGGCGCTGCCCACGGTGCCGGAGGAGCGGGAGCCCAAGGCCAGGGCGGCGAAGCCGAAGGCCGCGCCGAAGCCGAAGGTGTCGCGGAAGCCGAAGACCAAGGCCGGAACCAAGGCCGGGACCAAGGCCGGGACCGGGGCGGTGAGCGCCGAGGCCGGGGAGAAGGCCGGGGCCGCCGTGTCCGCCGCCGCCTCGGTGGGCGCGCCGGAGAAGAAGTCGCAGACCCCCCGCACGACGGCCTCCTCGGACCGTACGAAGCCGGCCGCCACCAAAACGAGCGACCCGGTCAACCCGGCCGCGAAAGCGAACCCGCACGGGGGTACCGCGACCGCCGACCGCCCCGCAGCCCGTTCCGCCGTCGCCACCGACGCCGCCAAGGAGCGGGTGCGCGGCGCCCTGCAGTCCGTACGCAACGCCGCCGCCGCGGTCCGCAACGAGTCCAGACCCGGCGACGGGAGCCGGCCCGCCCCGCGCGCCTCGGTGACCGATGTCGTACCGCGCCGCACGCTGATCATCGCTGCCGTGGTCGTGGCACTGCTGGTACTGGGCACGATCCTGGCCGTCGCGCTCAGCGGCGGCGACGAGAACAGCGGCGCGTCGGCCGGCAAGGACGGCAAGGCGTCCACCGGCCACGCCAAGACCTCGAAGGACGACCGCAACAAGCCGGACTCGGCGGATGCGGACGAGCCGGGGGACGAGCAGCCCGGCGCACCGGGGTCGCAGACGCCGAACTCCGGGTCCGGCGACGGCAAGGGCAAGGGCAACGACACGGGCGGCGGAAAGGGCGACAGGGCCCTCCCGGCCGGCTTCGCGCCGGTCTCCAACGGCCGGTTCCACTTCAGCGTCGCGATGCCCAAGGGCTTCAAGCAGACCGCGACCTCGGGCGACGGCTCCGGCGCCATATACAGCGCCTCGGGCGGCCTCCCGCGCGTCCAGATCGACTACAACGCCAAGCCGGGCACCGACGCGGCCGCCTCCTGGCGCTCCCTCGAGCCGGCGGTGGCCGGCAGCACGCCCGGCTACCACCTCCTCGGCATCAAGACCGTCTCGTGGCGGGACTATCCGACCGTCGCGGACTGGTCGTTCACCCGTCAGCAGAGCGGCACGAAGGCACGGGTCCTCGACCGCGGCTTCAAGGCCGACGACAAGCACGGCTACGCGATCATGATCACGTGCAAGGCCGACGCCTGGTCGGACAAGGAGTGCAAGCAGCTGCGCGATACGGCGTTCCGGACGTTCGCCATCAAGGGCTGACGCGTGCGGGGCCGACGCGGCACGGGCCGCTGTCGGTCCCGGCACGTATCGTGAGAGCGAACGGTTCGTACGCATGAACGCCGTACGCCTGAGCGCGCTGTTGGGGAGGCGTCGTGGACGAGTACGCGGGGAGAGTGCTCGCCGAGCGCTACCGCCTGCCGCTGCGGCCCCCCGGCGACGAGGACTTCACCGCGACCCGCGCCTTCGACACCTACAGCGGGCAGGAGGTGCTGCTCCGTCAGGTGCCCCTGCCGGAGGTGGTGGAGGCGGAGGTCGTGGACGCGGACCCCGTCGGTGACCCCGGCTTCCCGCGCGGCGGCCCCGCGGGCACGGCCACGGGAGCGGCCGACCGCAGCCCCCGGGATCCGGCCGTACGACGCGCGCTGGAGGCCGCGACGGCGGCCGCGCAGATGCCCGATCACCCCCTCCTGGACCAGGTCTTCGACGTCTTCGCCCAGGACGGCAGCCTGTGGATCGCCGGCGAACTCATCCCCGCCCGCCCGCTGTCCGCGCTCCTCGCCCAGGGCCCCCTGAGCCCGCACCGCGCCGCGGAAATCGCCGCCGACGTCCTCACCGCACTGCGCGCCCTGCACGCCCACGGCCGCCTCCACCGCAACATCACCGCCCGCACGGTCCTGGTCTGCGACGACGGCCGGGCCATCCTGACCGGCCTGGCGGTGGGCGCGGCCCAGGAGGCGCTGTGCGGAGACGAGGCGCTGCCGGGCGGGAGCGGCACGGGCCTCGACCCCGGCGAACTGCCCGCGCCACGCCGCGCGCCGGCGGCGGAGGCCGCGCCCGATCCCCAGGTCCGGCTCTCCAAAACACCACCGCCTCCGCCGTCGAGCGAGCCCTCGTCCTCCTCCTCGCCCTCCCCGTACGGCCGGCCCACCGCCGGCCTGGCCGCCGAGCGGGCGTGGCAGGCCCGGCTCCAGATTGTCGGCCCGGTCACCGAACGCTGGGCCCCCGAACAGGCCGCACCGGCCGAACTCGCCCATGTGACAGGCCAGTTGGCGAACCGGCCCGGCCCGGCCACCGATCTCTGGGCGGTCGGCGCGCTCCTCTTCCGCAGCGTGCAGGGCCACCCGCCCTTCCCCGAGGAGGACGCCGCCGAACTGACGCAACAGGTCCGCTCGCAGCCGCCCGCACCCGCCGACGCCTGCGGCGAGGGCCTGCCGCCCCTCATCGCCTCCCTCCTTCGCCAGGACCCCGCCGACCGGCCGGACTTCGAGGAGCTGCGCGGCCGGCTGCGTGCCCTGATCCGTACGGCACCGGAGCCGGAGGTCGGCCGCCGGCTGGTCACGATTCCGGCGCTGGAGCGGGGCGCCGTCCCCCGCCGGCTGCCGATCCTGCGGCGCCGCGGCGAACTCGTCCGCAAAGGCCGCCGGAAAAAGGACCGCGCCCGCCGGCCGCAGCCGACGCCCGTCGCGGCACCGGCGGCGGCCGCGTCCGCGCCGCCGGTCGCCGCCGTACCCCGCCCCGCGCGCCCACCGCGCCCCCCGAAGCAGCCCAAGCCGTTCGGCGGGCCCGGATTCGCCAAGCAGCCCAAGCCACCCAGGTCGCCGAAGCCGCGCAAGCCGCCGAGACCCGCCCGGAGCTCCGGACCCTCGGCCGGGGGGCTGTACGACGACCAGCAGCTGCTCGTCCAGGTCGGGCTGGACACCGCCCCGCGCCGCTCACGTCCGGCATGGGACGACGACGCCGAACGGACACCGCGCGGACGCGGCCCCCGCCATCTTGGCCGCCTCCTCCTGGTCCTGATCCTGCTCCTCCTCGTGGGCGCCGTTGCCTACGCCATGGTGTTCCTGCCGAAGTCCGGCGAGGAGGCCCGCGGCGCTTCGGGCGGCTCGGACGGCACGGGCGTATCGGGCGCGCCCTCCGGCGGCAGCCCCACACCCACCGCCGGCCAGGACAGCGGTGGCCAGGGCCGGACCGAGGGCCAGGACGGCGGTTCCGGCGGCACCCGGCCGCCACAGCCCACCCCGCCCGCGAACCTCCCCGAGGGCTTTGAGCTCCGCAAGGACGCCGAGGGTTTCCAGGTCGCGGTCCACAAGGGCTGGCAGCGCCGCGGCAAGAACGGCCAGGGCCAGGTCCGTTACCTGCGCGGTGACTACGAGCTCCTGATCGTCCCCGGCCGCGACACCACCGCCCACTTCGGCGCCGACCCGATGGCCTACCAACTGGAAAAGGAAGGCGAACTGGCCCCGTCCCGCGCCTCCAACTGGTCCTCGTCCTCCGGCCTGCGCCGCATCGACGTCGGCCGGACCGCCATGGCCGAGGGCACCTTCACCTGGAAGGACACCAGCGGCCGCGAGGTCTACGTCCGCAACCTCGCGATGATCCACAACGGCCGCTACCACCTCGTCCTCGTCATCGGCCCCGACAACGGCCGCCGCGAGGTCGACCGCCTGTTTGAGCAGGCGACGAGCACATACAGCCCCGGCTGACGGAAGCGCCGGCCGCCCAGCGCGCGCGGACCGTGCACGCGTCCCGCGCCGTGCGAGGGCGGCCGGCGCGTCAGCGGGAGTGTGACGACAGGGGCTAGACGGAGGGACCCGCTCCGACCAGCGCCTCGAGGACCTTGACGGCGTTGCCCACGCCGTCCTGGGCCCGGGTCTGCCGGCCCAGCTGTTCCGCCCGCCGGATCAGCGTGGGGGTGTGCACGGACTTCCGGATGGCGGTTGCCAGCCGGTCGGCGGTCAGCCGGTGTTGGGGCAGGGGCGGCGGCGCGACGCCGCATGCGTGCATACGCTCGGCCCAGAACGGCTGGTCGAAGCTGAGCGGGCAGACCACCTGGGGCCGTCCGGACGTCAGCGCGGCGGCAGTGGTCCCGGCACCACCGTGGTGGACGATCGAGGACATCCGCGGGAACAGCCGGTCGTGGGGCGCCTCCTCCACAAAGAACACGTCGTCGGCGCTCCCCATGGGCTGGTGCGCGGTCATGCTGCCCCAGCCGGTGGCGACGACGGCCCGGACCTGTGCCGCGCGGACCGCCTCGACCACCGTGCGCGTCGTCTGCGCGGGGTCGCTTCCGGGCAGGCTCCCGAACCCGACGTACACCGGTGGCGGGCCGGCATCGAGGAACGCGCGCAGAGGCGGTGGCATCCGCCAGTCGGAGTGCGTCGCCAGGTGCCAGAAGCCCGTGGTGTGGACGGTCGCCGGGTAGCGCGGCGCGCCGGGGAGCACATGGCCGCCGAAGGCCTGCAGGACGGTGGCCGGTTGCCGGTCGGCACCCCTCAGCACGTTGTGCCGCCCCCGCCGACGCGGCAGCCGCAGGTCCTCGCGCGTCCGCTCCACCGCCCGCCCGTACAACAGCCGGGTGATCTCCGGCGTGCCCGTGTACGACAGGGTGTTCCACCTCCTTGGGAGGCGCCCGGGGAAAAGTGGATTGCGCAGGTCCGGCGTGGGCACCCAGCCGGGCTGGAGACACACCGGTACGGCCGGCACGCCGAGGCTCTCGGCGAGGTGATGCGCCGGCAGCCACGACTGGAAGACCACGACATCGGGACGCCCCTGAGCCCGGACCGTGGCGACCAGGTCCGCCAGGACCTCCCGGTAAAGCGGCCGGTTCCGCAGCAGCCACCGCACCGCCAGCACCCGCCCCCGCAGCCCCCGCCCACGTGTCCGGTTCGCCTTGACGACGACGGGATCCCGCATCAGTGTCAGCGGCCCGTCCGTGATCGGCACGTACGGCACCCCGGCGGACCGCGCCACCTCGGAGGCCGCCCGCGGACCGACCAGCGACACCTCATGGCCAACGGACGCCAAACCACGGGCCAGCGCAACAAACGGCTGGACATCGCCCCGGGAACCATGCGCCAGAAGCAGTGCTTTCAACAGTGAACACTCCATGCAAGACATCGGACGGAACGGGCGTTCCCACGCCTCGTCGGCTATCTGCCTCCACCCTCCAACGCCCATGGACCCCGCAGAGAGATATGGGGCCACGGTTCGATCCCGTGTCGCGTTTGCCGGCGCGCCCCGTAAGGGCGACTGGTTTCCGGCCACCGATGGGAACATCCCTGCTGAATGTGTCCGTGTCGGCCAGGATGCCGTGGACCGGTGCGAGACGGCCCGGTCTCGGCGTAGGCCCCATGAGCGAGCGACCGGCAGCTCAAAGGCCCGGCGGCTCCCTCCGTGAATCCGCCGGACAGGCCCTACCGGAAGCCGTCCGCCGGCAGCATCGGCGCCCCGAACCCGTCCGGTCGTTCGGCCTTGACCGGGCAGCACGACGCCGTGCGGCTGACGAGGGGCAGAAGGAGAACGGGTCGGGCCGACCACTCCACCCAGGCCCCGGCCAGTTCGAGGCCCAGGCCGCAGGGTTCGCCCCGGTGGAGCGCCGCCATCGCCCCGACGTGCCCATGCCTCCCCACCCGGTCCAGTACGCGCTGCCGCTCGCGGTCGGGGAGCCCGGAGGCCATCCGCCGTGCGTCCGCGCCGATGCAGTGCATGGCCCGTGCGGCGCTGTGCGTGACCATGGCTGCCCAGGAGGCGGGGGCATCCGCGTACAGGGACTCATGGACGAACCGCTCACACCAGAAACCGGGAAGGGCGAGCGGCCCCGGTGTCACGCCGCCAGCCATGCCGCCTCCCGACCGCGTGACGCCAGATCGGACCACTCCGCCCAGACGGCAAGGACGTACGTACACCCGTCCCCGTCAACGGCCTCCAGCGTGAACGGAACGTCGCCCGCGAGCCCGTACAGCGCCCACTGATACTCGTCCCCGTCCGCCAGCCACTCCCGCACTGCCCCGTCGTACGGAGCCCCTAACTGCTCCGCCACCTGCTCGGCCCGCTTCCGCACCCAGCCGAGGGCGCGACCTGGCGAGCCCGAGGCCCATCCGCCGAGGCCGATGGAGCCCCCGTCCGGGCACCGGACCACGGCCGACGCCCGGTACGTCACACGCTCCGGCACCTTCACGGCTTGCGCGGCGCCGACGGTCGCCCCGTCAACTCCCTTCCGATGATGGCCAGTTCGGCCCACACGGTCTTTCCGGTGACGTGCCGGTCGACGCCCCAGCCACTTGCCAAGGCGCCCACGAGCATCAAGCCGCGACCACATTCCTCGTCCTCCTTGGTTCCTTCGCTCATTACGGGTTGTTCGTCGCTCGCGTCGCGCACCTCGAGCCGCAGACGGCCGTCCGGTAACGCGAACCGGACGACGACTGTCGGGTTGCCGGGCGGCTGCGCCTGCACGGCATTGGTGACCAGCTCGGACAGCAACAGCTCGGCAGCGCCGGCCAGTTCACCGTCGATGCGCCAGATATGGAGATGACGGCGCAGTTCCCTGCGGGCCCATCCGACGCTCCGCACGTCACTCGGTATGCCGTACGCCACGGCCGGCGGGGGTGGGGGCGAGGTGGGGGCGGCGGTGGTGAGTCGTGTTGCGGCGGGTCGGGCGCGTGTGGACATGGCTATCCCCTGGGTGCGCATGACGGAGTGTCAAGAGCGCTGATTGCTCAGCAAGTTGAGACTGACAGTGACAGCGGCTCTAGAATGCTCGGCGTTCGCGAAATTGGCAAGCGAGTCGTTGGCACTAGTGCCAACGACTTTGCTGCCCACTAGTGTTCGGGTATCCGAACCCGTTCAGAGGGGGTACTTCATGGCCGGAACGCGTCCAACGGTTCGACGGCGTCGCCTCGCTGCAAAGCTGATCGAGTTCCGGGAGCAGTCAGGGAAGACTCCGCAGGATGCAGCCGAGCGCATCGGATGCCATCGAACGAAGATCAACAAAATCGAGAATGCCCGCTTGGGGATCTCGCTGGGCGAGCTGCGCGATCTACTGAGGTTCTACGAGGTCGATGACGACGATGCCCTGGTCGATGACATGGTGTCGCTGGCCAGGCGCAGCCGAGAGCCCGGTTGGGTGCAGCGTGTGGGACTCGCGCGGCCGACATTCACGGACTTCATCGACTACGAGTCGACAGCCGAATACATCAGGTCGTACGAAAGCAGCCTCATCGCAGGACTGTTGCAGACCCCCGACTATGCGCGGGCCGTGCTCTCCTGCCCGCCATCCACCCTTGGGCACGACGACATCGAGGCGTTGGTGGAGTCCCGCATAAAGCGGCAGGAGGTGCTGGAGCGCCCCGATCCGCCTCGCCTGTGTGTGATCGAGACGGAGGCAGCGCTGCGACTCCAGGTGGGAGGCCGCCAAGCAATGCGCAAGCAACTGGACCACCTGGAGACCATGACCGGGCACCCCTCAGTAGAAGTGCAGGTCATCCCCGATCGCGCAGGGGCGCATGCAGGGCTGGACGGTTCGTTCGTGCTGTTCAGTTTCCCGAACCCCACCTATTCCGACGTCGTATGCGTCGAGCACCGTACCGGGATGCTCTATATGGAGACCCCGGACGAGACTGAGGAACATACGCTCATCTTTGACTCGCTCCGGTCAATCGCCCTGAGCCCTGGGGACAGCCTGGACCTGATCGCACAGGTACGGGAGGACCTTTAGCGGCAGGACCTTAGAGAGGTAGCAAGGGATGAGCACCCTGAATCGTGAGACCGCCACGTGGCGCAAGAGCAGCTACAGCGGCACGGGAGGAAATTGCGTCGAGATGGCCGACGGCTCCCCCGGTGTCATATCCGTACGCGACAGCAAGGACCCCGCCGGCGCTCACGTCGCCTTCGGCGCGGGTGCCTGGACCTCGTTCATGGCAGCGCTGAAGAGCGACGAATCCGCTGCTTCCTGAGGTCACGCAGCGACGGCACAGAAGTGCCCTGGGCGGTCCAGGCCCGGGGCACTTCCCGGGGCCTGCGGCAAGCCTGACGCACCCGCCGCCGGGCTCTCCGCAAACACCTCGCCTCTTGAGAGGATCTGGGCAAGCACGGAGTACCCACGGAGGACAATCGATGAGCACCAAACGCGGGAACTCCGCGGAGCGCCGCCCCGCCGGCCCTGACAGCCAGGGCCCGGACCCCGGCCCCTGGCCGCCCACCGGGCTGCACCCCGAGCTTCTCGCGGCCAAGGCGTCGGTCTACGACCCGGCCGGTTTCCGGTGTTCGCGGCCGGTGCCCGAGGCGGAGAGTGCCGAGTACGGGGCGCATGCCTTCACCGTGGACGGGCGGGCCGTCAGGTTCCGGGTAGGGAAGACCACCCCGACGAAGGCCGGGCAGTTCGTCACGGTGTGGAAGCGGTGCGACGGCGGGCCGATCCAGCCGTACGGCATCGAGGACCCCGTCGATCTCTTCGTCATCAGCACGCGCGAGGGCGACCACTTCGGGCAGTTCGTCTTTCCGCGCGAGGTGCTGGGCGAGCGGGACATCGTCTCGCGCAACGGCGTGGGCGGGAAGCGGGGCTTCCGGGTCTACCCGCCGTGGGTGACGGCGACCAGCCGTCAGGCCCGCAGCACCCAGGCGTGGCAGGTGGCGCACTTTCTGAACGTTCCCGGGGACGGTCCGGCCGACCCGGACCGGGCTCGCGCGCTCTACCACCTGCAACGTTCCTAGGCGCTCAGCTCCCGCTCCAGCGGTGTCCGGAACCGCGGGGTGATCCGGACGTCGCCGACCCAGCCCGCCAGCCGGGCCGCCTCGGCCGCCACCGCGGCGGCGGCCTCGCGCCCTCCCTCGCCCTCGCCCGTCAGGAGCCGCCACACGATCTCGCCGTCCGCCCGCTGAGCCCAGCCGCCGATGATCCGGCCGTTCCACCACACCGTCGGGCCGATGTTGCCGCTGCGGTCGAAGAGGAGCGGTACGTGGGCCGGGTCGAGGTACCAGTCACGGGCCCGCCAGCCCATGGCGGTCGGGTCGAGGGAGGGCAGGAGGGCGGCCCACGGCTCGCGCGCGGCGACCGGGCCGAGGTCGTCCGGCAGGGCCAGGCCGTCAACGCCGTTGTCCAGCGTTACCGAGACGGCGTCGGTGGCGGCCACCGCGCGCCGGGTGTCGGTGAGCGTCCAGCCGGTCCACCACTTGAGGTCCTCGACGGTCGCCGGGCCGTACGCGGCGAGCCAGCGGCGGGCGAGGGCGGCGCGGGCCTCAGGGGCAGGCGGGGCGGGCAGATCGGCGAATGCGGCGCCGGGCGTCCAGCGGAAGGAGCTGCTGGTCCAGCCGCCGCGCGGCCGGCCGCGGCGGACTTTCCCCTCAGCCGCCAGTACACGCAGGACACGGCTGGAGACGGCGACCCTGGCCTCGTACGGCTTGCCGGGGGACTGCACGATGGTGGTGCGCAGGTCGGGGACATCGGAGGCGAGATCGGCGGCCGTCGCCTCGCCGCGCGCGGCCAGTGCGGCGAGGGTTTTCACCTCCGCCTCCGCCAGCCGCCGTTCGTCCCACCCCGGCGCGCCGCCGGTGATCCACTTGACCATCCCCGCCCGCTCCCTGGCCGCGATCGCCCGCCCCGTGGACGAGGCGACGACCGGCACGAACTCGGCGCCGACCGCGAAGAGCGTGCGGCGCATGCACAGCAGCCGCACCAGCGAAAGGTCGTCGTACAGCGCCCGCTCGACATCCCCGGGATCGGGTTCGGCCAGCCGGGCGCAGGCCGACAGGTGGACGGTGGCGGCGTCGGTGGCATGCAGCCCCACGACCGCGTCGGCAACCTCTTCGGTACGGGCCGCCCGGTACGCGGGCGCCAGCAGATGGCGCCGCCCCAGGCGGGCCCGTCGGCCGGCGCTGTCGATACGGGGGCGGGGAGGACGGATTGGGCGAGTGGCGTTCATGGGGCGACGGTACGGAGCAACTAGGACCGATGGCGTCCTTCGACGCCCTCTGATGTCCTTCGGCGTCCTTCGGCGCGTCAGTGGCCGTACACCTTGACGTTGTGGTGTTCGCAGAACCGGGCGAGCTTGTCGGGGTCGACGAAAGCCCAGGTGAGCTGGTCGATCTCGACGAATTCGCGCGGGTCGCCGTCCCCGGGGCTCAGTGTTTTGGCGATCCCGTAGACCGTACCGAGGTCCCAGTACTCGCCGCATTCGTCCATGGCTGTGAGGGAGTGGGGCCGGCCGTGGAGAGTGAACGAGAGCCGGGGTCCGTCGGGCGTCTCGGTCAGATCGGTCTCCTCGACGTTCAGGGAGCCGTCGGCGGCATCGACGAAATCCGTCACCATATTGTCGTAGGGCGGCGGTTCACAGCCGGAGTCCGGCGAGAAGCGGGCCACCAGACGGGCTTGGTCGAGGGCCTCCTCCAGCACCGTGTACGCAGACGCGGGGGCGGTACAGCGCGCCAGGGCGGCGTCGGCCGCGTCGGCCGGTACCAGCCCCAGGCCGACCAACTGCGCGGCGACGTCCTTCGGCGGCGCGGGTGCGTCGTTCGCTACCAGGTTCTGCAGCTTCGTCAGACGCGAGTCGTAGCTGTCTCGCGCCGCGAACCGTTCGACGACGCCGCGGGCGGCCGCCACCGCGTCCGGTCCACCGATGTTCACCAGGGCCTCGACACATTCGGTATCCAGCCAGGGCCGGCACTCGTCGCTGATCCGGACCACCAGGTCGACCACCTCCGGGTGGGCGGCCTTCTCCCGGAAGACCTCACCGAGTACTGCCATCGCCGACTCCGGGAAGCGCCGCCAGTCCTCGAGTGCGTAGTGCGCAGCGCGGTCCGGGTCGAGTTTCGCGAGCGCCTCCAGGGCCCTGCCCGCGGCATGGTCCGGCGCCTCCCGCACGGCCCGGTCCAGCAGGGGCAGGCCTTCCTGCCCACGGGACAGCAGCCCCTTCACCGTGGAATTGGCGGCGCCACTCAGCACTTCCTCGGCGCACCTTTGCAACGCCTCCTCGTAGACCCCTGGTTCGGCGCGCTCGGCTATCAGCCGGAGCGGTTTCCCGGGCCAGCATTCGGTCCGGTTCTTCGCGCCCGGCCGGTCCAGCCAGCGCCGGACCTCCTGCGCCACCTCCCGGCCGGGCCAGATACGCGCGGCGGCGGTGAGGAAGATGAGCGGGTCCCCCACGTACTCCTCCCGGCCGACGCGCAAGTCCGCCAAGCCGGCTTGCGCCAGCTCCAGCAGCCGCGGCCCGGCCGCGGCGACCCCCAGCCGCTCGCACGCCAAGGCGGCGCAGCGGCGCAGGTAGCGGTCGTCCGAGTCGAGCAGGCCCAGCAGCCACGGCGTGATCAGCTCCTCGTGGTCCCCGAAGCCGTCTCCCACGTACTCGATGTTCGACAGGGCCACCTGCAGACATTCTTGATCGGCCAGCACGGCAGCAAGCAGGTCCCTGGCGGCCCCGTCCCGCAGACGCACGAGTGCGACGACGGCCTTGACCCGGAAGCCCGGCCATGTACCGCCGGACAGCGCCCCCGCCCGCAGCTCGGCGCGATCCTCCTCGGTCACCTTCGCGAGCAGCCGGAGATCCCGCTCGTCCATGAAGTCGATATTGCTGGGGGCCGCAAGCAAAGCGGCCAGGCGAGGGGGCCGGACGGACACGGACCACTCCCATCTGCTGGTGAACGGACTGTTGGAAGAGGGACTGATGGGGACGGAGGATTTCGAACGCAAGATCGAAGTTGCGTCGAAATTAACAGTCTCTCTGGTGGTCGGTCCCGGGTTCACCGTTTTCCCTGAACCGCTCCCGCAGCTCCCCCTTCAGGACCTTCCGCAGCGTCGCCCCGCGCGGCAGCGCCGCCAGCACCTCCAGCTGCTCAGGCAGCTTGTGCGGCGCCAGCCCCTGTGAGCGGAGGTGCGCGGCCGCCTCGGCCAGTGTCAACTCCCGTGTGCCCGGCGGCTGTTCGACGACGGCGCAGACCCGTTCGCCGCGCTCTGGGTCCGGAAGTCCGATGACCGCCGCGTCGGCCACGTCCGGGTGCCGGTACAGCAGCTCCTCGATCTCCTGGGCGGAGATGTTCTCGCCCTTGCGGATGATGATGTCCTTGAGGCGGCCGGTGACGACGAGGTGGCCGGTGGGAGTGAGACGGCCGAGGTCGCCGGTGGGCAGGAAGCCGTCCGCGTCGAAGGGGGACGGCTCGTCCAGATAGCCGCGGCAGACGGCCGGGCCGCGGAGCATGATCTCCCCGCTCCCGGAGGCGATACGGATCTCCATTTCGGCGGGCGGGCGGCCGTCGGTGGTGGCGAGGTGCTCGGGGCTGTCGTGCGGGTCGCCCATGGTGACCATCGGCGCCTCGGTCAGGGCGTAGCCATGGGCGAGCCGGCAGCCCAGCTCGGCGACGACCTCGTGGTGGAGCGACGGTGGCCTGGGCGCGCCGCCGCCCGCCAGCAGGCGCAGCGACGGGAGCAGCCGGCGGCCGGGCGGCAGCGTGCGCTGTTCGGCGAGGAAGAGGGAGTAGAAGGCGGTGGAGCCGCCGGCGAGGGTGACGCGGTGGCGGCGGTAGGCGGCCAGCGAGCCGGGCAGCGCGAAGTGCTCCAGCAGCAGTGCGGGGATGCCGTGCCGCAGCAGCATGACGGTGTAGTCGGGCCCGGCGACATGGGCGTACGGGAAGGCCATCGAGCCGATGTCGGACGGGCCGATGCGCAGCGCGGCGCTCAGGCAGCGGCCGGCGGCCAGCAGGCTGCGGTCGGTGTGCAGGACGCCCTTGGGGCCGGCGGTGGTGCCCGATGTCCAGTAGATCCAGCGGACCTCGTCGGCGTCGCCGGGCGGGGGCGGCAGGACGGCCGGGTCCCCGTCCGGGAGGTTCTCGTACGCCTCGATGACGGTGAGCGGACCGGACAGCTTGGCGGCCAGGCGGTGCGCCATCGCGGTGTGGTCGAAGCCGCGCCAGGTGCCGGGTACGGCGAAGAAGGCGGCGCGGGTGCGGCGCAGCACCTGGCCGGTCTCGTGGTCGCGGTAGAGCGGGACGACCGGGCTCTGGACGGCACCGATCCGGGCCAGCGCAAGGCTGAACAGCACGGTCTCGATCCGGGTCGGCAGCTGCCAGACGACCCGGCTGCCGGGCCGTACGCCCAGGTCGTACAGTCCGGCGGCGACCCGTTCCGCACGCCGCCGCAGCGCCCCGAAGGTGATCCGGAGCTCGTGCCGGGCGGATGCGGCGCCCTGGATGAGGGCGGGCGCATCGGGGGTACGGGCGGCCCGCCAGGCGACCAGATCCCAGAACGTGACGCCGGTCATCTCGGCACCTCCCGTGCACGCCGGAGCCAGTGGCTGCCCGCGCAAGGCTGACGGCTCGTCAGATTTCTTGGCGAGGGTAGAGGTCGTTGCCTTGTCGGTCCAGAGGATCCGGGGCTAGCCTATTTCTGACGGTGCATCAGATAAGTCTCGGAGGCCGACCGTCGGAGATCGGTCGCCGGAGACCGGCCGGCCGGGATCAGGTACCGCGGATCCGGCCGGACACGGGTGAGGGGAAACGATGCGGAACCCGCCAGAGCCACCGCGCATCATCGGCGTCCACGACCGGACGACCGAGCCCGCGCACCTCTTCGCGACCCGGCCGCCGAAGAAGTGCCGAGACCGGGACCGGGACCGCTAGTGGACCTCACGTACACCGAGGAAGAGGACGACTTCCGGGCCCGGCTGCGCAAGTGGCTCGGCGAGGTGCTGCCGACGCTCCCCGCCAAGCCCGCCGCGACCGACTGGCCCGGCCGGCGGGCGTACGACGCGGCCTGGCAGCGGATGCTGTACGACGCCGGATACGCGGGCCTGCACTGGCCGCGGGACGCCGGCGGGCAGGGCGCCACCCCCACCCAGCACCTGATCTTCCTGGAGGAGACGGAACGGGCCGGCGCGCCCTACGTCGGCGCGGGCTTCGTCGGACTGCTGCACGCCGGCCCGACCATCGCCGCCGAGGGCACCCCCGAACAGCGCGCCCGCTGGCTCCCGCCGATCCTGCGCGGCGACGAAATCTGGTGCCAGGGCTTCAGCGAACCCGACGCCGGATCGGACCTGGCGGCGCTGCGGACCAAGGCCGTACGCGACGGCGATACGTACGTGGTCAGCGGCAGCAAGATCTGGACCTCGCACGCAGAGGTCGCCGACTGGTGCGAACTCCTGGTCCGTACCGACCCCCACGCACCCAAGCACCGCGGCATCAGCTGGCTGGCGATGCCGATGGACGCGCCGGGCGTCACCGTCCGGCCGCTGCGCACGCTCGCCGGGTCGACGGAGTTCGCCGAGGTGTTCCTCGACGAGGTACGGGTGCCGGCCGCCCACCGCATCGGGGCGGAGAACGACGGCTGGCGGGTGACCATGGTGACCCTCTCCTTCGAGCGCGGCACCGCCTTCGTCGGCGAGGTGGTCGCCTGCCGCCGGGTGCTCGGCGCGCTGGCCCGTACGGCCCGCGCCAACGGCCGTTGGGACGATGCCGTACTGCGCCGCCGACTCGGCAGGCTGAACGCGGAGTTCGCGGCGCTGTGGCGGCTGACCCAGTGGAATGTGAGCGAGGCGCAGAGGAGCGGTGGCGTCCCGGGTGTCGGCGGCTCGGTCTTCAAGCTGCGCTATTCGCACGCCCGCCAGGAGCTGTACGACGCGGCGGCGGAGGTGCTGGGCGCCGGGGCGCTCGACGCGGACCACGAATGGGTCGCCGACCGGCTGTCCGCCCTCTCGTACAGCATCGCCGCGGGCACCTCCCAGATCCAGCAGAACATCGTCGCCGAGCGCATTCTCGGCCTGCCGAAGGGGCGGTGAGCGGCCGGTGGACTTCCAACTCACCGAAGATCAGCGGGCGTTGCGCGACGGCACGCGGGAGCTGCTGGCCGGACGGTTCGGCCGGGACCGGCTGCGGGCGGCCGTCGACGACCCGGCGCTGGACCGTGCGGGGTGGCGGGAACTGGCCGCGGCCGGGTTCTTCGCGCTGCGGCTGCCCGAGCCGGACGGCGGCGTGGGACTCGGCCTGCCGGAGGTCGTCCTGGTCTTCGAGGAGGCCGGGCGGGCCCTGCTGCCCGGCCCGCTGGCCGCCTGCGAGCTGCTGGCCGGCGTGGTCGACGGCGTCGCCACCGGCGAACGGATCGTCGCGCTGGCCGACGCGGCCACCGACCCGCTCCTGTGGGAACATCCGGCCGACTGCGACACGTTGATCTTGCTGGGGGACCCGCAGGGGGCGGATCCGGTGCACCAGGGGCGCGAGTCAGGGGCGTATCGGAGCGCGGCCGACGACCTCGTCTGCGCCCCTTTCGCCTCAGTTGACCCCCTGACCCCGCTCGCCCGCATAACGGACATCGCGCACCCCGTCCCCCTCTCCCTCGATGCGCCCCGGCTGCGCCGCGAGGCGGCCCTGCTCACCGCCGCCCAGCAGCTCGGCAGCGCGTCCCGCACCGTCGAGATGGCCGTAGCGTATGCGGGCGAACGCGAGCAATTCGGCGCACCCATCGGCTCCTTCCAAGCCATCAAGCACCTGTGCGCGCAGATGCTCGTACGAGCCGAAATCGCCCGAAGTGCGGTGTATGCGGCGGCGGTCACAGGCGGTGACCTCGACGTGACGGGCGCGAAACTGCTCGCCGACGCGGCTGCGGTGCGTAACGCACGCGACTGCCTGCAGGTTCATGGCGGCATGGGGTTCACCTGGGAGGCCGATGTGCATTTGCATCTCAAGCGGGCCTGGTTGCGCGCCGAGCGCTGGGGCGGGGCCGCCGAGGCGGAAGAAGCGCTGGCGGCGGGCTTGATTACCTGAGGGTGGTGGGCGTGATGGGGCGTCCCGTGAGCCGCGATGTCCGGCTCTGGCGGCTCATGCGCGAAATGTCGGACACCGTACGCATAAGCGGTCACGCAGGGTCGATATCGGGTTGTGTCCTAGGCGTGACTCGTCACAGGCGGGAGTCGGCGTTCCGCTCGGGTACGCTCCCTTGGGTGCGAGTGGTTCTGTGGCGCAATGTGCACGGTGCCGTCGAAACGACGACGGCTCCGGGGTACGGACTGCGCGCCGCTCGCCTCGGGCGGGGGCCCGAGAACCCCCCTTGTTCGACTCCCCGCAAAGTGCGTCGCACAGTATGCAGCACGCATACTCCCTTGCGCTGGAATATGCCCGAAGCGCTTGTTGGGGTGACTGAACGTCAACCATGCTGTGCTTCACCGGGGTCACGCACCGTGACCCTGTGGAGGCGCGAGGCGATGTTTCCGCCGGTTCGGATGGTGTGAGCGGTGCAGGTGCTTCAGGTTCAGTTGGAGGTACGGCCCGACCCCGCAGAGGTGGGGCGAGCCAGACGGTGGGCCCGGTCGCGGCTGATGGGGTCCGGCATAGGAGCCGATGAGCCGCTGGCGGAGACGTTGATCTTGCTGATCTCGGAACTCGTCACCAATGCCGTGGTGCACACCGGCTCGTCGGCCAAGCTGCGGATGTGCTTCTCGGGATCGGGCGCGGTGGTGGGGACCGTACGGGTCGAAGTGGTGGATGCCAGCGCCCGCCCGCCGCGCCAGCGGCACGCGGACGGCGAGGACACCAACGGCCGGGGCCTGGAACTGGTCGACGGCCTCGCGGACCGCTGGGGCTGGCAGCAGGAAGGCGCCGGCAAGCGGATCTGGTGCGAGGTGGACCGCTGCCAGTCGCTGCTGATGGCAGCGGGGGGCGAACTGCGGGCGTACGAGCCCCATTGCGCCGTGAGGCATCGCGTGTAGGTGATGGGGACGTCAGCGATGGGGACGTCAGCGATGAGGGCGTCGGTGTATGGGACGTCAGTCAATTGGGCACCAATTAATTGGGCTTCAGCGAGTCGGACCGTAGTGAGTCGGGCCGTAGTGAGTCGGACCTCAGCGAGTCGGGCCCGAGTCAATCGCGTGCAACGGAAGTAGTCCAGACCAGGTGTTGACGTGGCGCGCATGGGCGCACCGCCACCCGGCCGGCCGGTTCTTACAGGATCGCCACGGGCGCCACGGGCGTTCCCGTACCGCCGACGAACGGCTCGGCCATCGCCGACAGCAGGAACGTCCAGCGGCCTTCCGCCGCGCAGGCCGCGCTCAGCTCCTCCAGATTCCAGTTCTGGCCCTGGAGCATGCCCATCTCCACCAGGTCGAGGGCGTGCACCGGCAGCCACAGGTTCTCGATCTCCGGGGGGAAGATCTCGAAGGTGAGGGTGTCGTTGGCGACGGCGGCCACATCGCGGGCGTGGAACCACTCGGGCGTACGCAGCGAGAGGCCCGGTGACGGGAACGCGTACGCCTGGCGGTCGCCCGCGAGGTAGTGCTGGATCTGCCCGGTCCGGATGAGGACGATGTCGCCGGAGCGGACGGTGGCGGACGCCAACTCCTCGGCGGCGTCGAGGTCTTCGGGGGTGACGGCGTGCCCGCCCGGCAGGCGGTCGGTGCCGTGGGCGCGGGGCACGTCCAGGAGGACGCCGCGGGAGACGATCGGGGTGGCCTTCTCGATGCCGAGGCGGGTGGCGCCGCCGTGGGCGGTGACGGTGCCGGCGGGGCGGTTGTTGTAGAGCCGCCCGGAGTGTGAGACATGGGTGAGGCCGTCCCAGTGGGTGGCGGCCTGGAGGCCCATGGTGACCGCGTCGTCGGAGGTGGCGACCGTGCCGGGGCCGAAGATCTCCTGGTTGATCGCGGTCATCGTGTGCAGCGGGTTGACCCGGCCGGGGATCATGCCGGTCTGTACGCCGTCCTGCTGGAGCGGGAGGGCGAGGGGGATGCGGTGGCCGGTACGGATGGCTCCGGCCGCCGCCCGTACGGTCTCGTCGGTGATCAGGTTGAGGGTGCCGATCTCGTCGTCAGGACCCCAACGGCCCCAGTTGTTCACGCGTTTGGCGATGTCGTGGAATTCCTGCGGCAGGGGCATGGGGGCCTCCTCGGGCCGGTTCGGCTCGGGTCGTGTCGCGTTCGATGTCGCGTCCGGCGTCGTGTCCGGGGTCTTGTGTTCGTACCGCGTCTGCTCAAAAATCTAACGGTCCGTCAGAAAGCGCGGGAAGGGGTGCGGCATGGGGAAGTTCTTGGCCGGCAAGGTGGTCGCTGTCACGGGCGCGGGGCGCGGTATCGGGCGTGCGGTCGCCCTCGCCTGCGCGGAGCAGGGTGCCAAGGTGGTCGTCAATGACTACGGGGTCTCCATCGCGGGCGGCGAGCCGAGCAGCGAGGTCGCCGAGTCCGTGGTGAAGGAGATCGAAGCGGCGGGGGGCATCGCGACGGCCGTCGCCGATGACGTCTCCACGATGGCCGGCGGGCAGCGGATCGTGGACACCGCACTGGCGCAGTACGGGCGGATCGACGGGGTCGTGTGCGTGGCCGGGATCCTGCGGGAGCGAATGCTGTTCAATATGTCCGAAGAGGAATGGGATCCGGTTGTCGCCACGCATCTGAAAGGGACGTTCACGGTGTTCCGGGCGGCGGCGGCGGTGATGCGGCGGCAGGGGTCGGGGACCCTGGTCGGATTTACCAGCGGGAATCATCAGGGGTCGGTTTCCCAGGCCAATTACTCGTCGGCCAAGGGCGGCATCATTTCGCTGGTGCGCAGCGCCGCGCTCGGCCTGCACAAATACGGGGTGACCGCCAACGCGGTGGCGCCCGTCGCGCGGACGCGGATGTCGGCGAATGTGCCGATGGAGCTGTCGGAGATCGGCGAGCCGGAGGATGTGGCGGCGTTTGTGGTGTATCTGCTGAGCGAGCGGGCCCGGGAGGTCACCGGCCAGGTCTATACGGTGGCGGGGCCGAAGATTGCGGTGTGGGCCCAGCCGGGGGAGCTTCGCTCCGTCTACGCCGACGGGGGGTGGACGCCGGAGCGGGTTGCCGAGGTGGTGCCGGGTTCGGTCGGTACCGACCCGATGCCGATGCTGGCGCAGCTGTCGGCCATGGCGGAGGCCGCCGCGGCCAAGGCCCGGCCCAACCAGTAGGGGTTTCGGCGTACCTGCCGCGTTCCTGACGGTCCTGCGGGGTGACGACGAATCGCCCTGACGGCGATTCGCCTTTCTCCGCCCCGTTCCGCAGGAGCTTCGTTTCTCCCCCGCAAGCGGGAGGTACCCCCACCCCCGGCTGAAGCCGGGGGTATCCACGAAGGAGATCAGATGAAAGGCATCATTTTCGACGGCGAGCAGACCCGGGTCGTGGACGACCTGGAGGTACGGGATCCGGGGCCGGGCGAGGTGCTGGTCGGGATCCGGGCCGCCGGGCTGTGCCACAGCGATCTGTCGGTCATCGACGGGACCATTCCGTTTCCGGTGCCGGTGGTGCTGGGGCACGAGGGAGCGGGCGTGGTCGAGGCCGTCGGGGCGGGGGTGGAGCACGTGGCGCCCGGCGATCACGTTGCGCTGTCGACGCTGGCCAACTGCGGGGCGTGCGCGGAGTGCGACCGGGGGCGTCCGACGATGTGCCGGAAGGCGATCGGGATGCCGGGGAAGCCGTTCCGGCGGGGGGACGCGGAGTTGTTCAACTTCGCGTCGAACTCGGCGTTTGCGGAGCGTACGGTCGTCAAGGCGGTGCAGGCCGTCAAGATCCCCGAGGACATTCCGATGACCTCGGCCGCACTGATCGGGTGCGGGGTGCTGACCGGCGTCGGCGCCGTACTCAACCGCGCGAAGGTGGACCGCGGGGATTCGGTGGTGGTGATCGGGGCCGGCGGCATCGGCCTCAATGTGCTGCAGGGCGCGCGGATCGCCGGGGCATCGGTGATCGTCGCGGTGGACGCCAATCCGGCCAAGGAAGCGGTGGCGCGGCAGTTCGGGGCCACGCATTTCATCGATGCGTCGGCGGTGGCGGACGGCGTCAAAGCGGTGAAGGAGATTCTGCCGACCGGGGCCGACCATGCCTTTGAGTGCGTGGGGAGCACGCGGCTCATACGGCAGGCGATCGACCTGCTGGACCGGCACGGGCAGGCGGTGCTGCTCGGAGTGCCGCCGGCCAGTGCGGAGGCGTCGTTCCTGGTGTCGTCGATGTATCTGGACAAGTCGATTCTGGGGTGCCGGTACGGCTCGGCCCGGCCGCAGCGGGACATCGCCCTGTACGCCCGGATGTACCAGGAAGGGCGGCTGCTGCTGGACGAGTTGGTGAGCGAGACCTATCCGGTGGAGGACTTCGCCAAAGCCGCCGACGATGCGCATCATGGGCGGGTGGCCCGCGGGGTTCTGACCTTCGGGTAGGGGTGCGCGAGGCCGATGGCCCGATCCTGGTGAAGCGTGACCCTCCGGCCACTCGTTCCGTGGTGCCCCGGCGATGATGCTGCTCCGGTGAGCCAGACAACCGACCTGCCCCTGGGGGCTACGGACCCCGCCCCCGCACCCACCCGTAGACGGCGCCCCCACCGGGCCTGGTCCGTCGCCGCCGTCACCTTCCTCACCCTCATCGGCGCGGCCGGCTTCGCCTCGCTGCCCGGACTGCTCATCGAGCCGCTGCACGCCGAATTCCACTGGTCGCGCGGCACCATTGGCTTCGCGGTGTCCGTCAACCTCGCGCTGTACGGGCTGACCGCGCCGTTCGCCGCCGCCCTGATGGACCGCTTCGGTATCCGCCGGGTGGTCGCCGCCGCCCTGACCCTGATCGCGGTCGGCGCCGGGCTGACCGTCTTCATGACGGCCGACTGGCAACTCGTCCTGTTGTGGGGCGTGTTGGTGGGACTGGGCAGCGGCTCCATGGCGCTGGCCTTCGCCGCCACGGTCACCGGGCGCTGGTTCGTCGCGCGGCGCGGGCTGGTCACCGGGATCCTCACCGCGGGCGGAGCCTCCGGGCAGCTGGTCTTTCTGCCGCTGCTGTCCTGGATCGTGGACCGCCACGACTGGCGGCCCGCCGCCGTCACCGTGGCGCTCGCCGCGCTCGCCGTCGTCCCCCTGGTGTGGCTGCTGCTGCGCGACCATCCGTCGGACGTGGGCCTCGCGCCGTACGGGGCAACGGAGTACGTACCGAAGCCGCCGCCGCAGCAGGGCGCGGCCCGGCGCACCGTGCGGGCGCTGCTGTCGGCAGCCTGCACAGGCCCGTTCTGGCTGCTGGCGGGCACCTTCGCGATCTGCGGCGCCACCACGAACGGCCTGGTCAAGACCCACTTCATGCCGGCCGCACACGATCACGGCATGCCGATGACGGCCGCCGCCTCACTCCTCGCGGTGATCGGCATCTTCGACATCGCCGGGACCGTCGCCTCGGGCTGGTTCACCGACCGCTTCGACGCGCGCCGCCTGCTCGCCGTCTACTACGGCCTGCGCGGTGCGTCGTTGATGTTCCTGCCGCTGCTGCTCGCGGACTCGGTCCACCCGCCGATGGTCTTCTTCATCGTCTTCTACGGACTGGACTGGGTCGCCACCGTCCCGCCGACCATCGCCCTGTGCCGCGAGCACTACGGCGCGGACGGCGCCATCGTCTTCGGCTGGGTGTTGGCCGCTCACCAGGTGGGCGCCGCCCTGATCGCCTTCCTGGGCGGCCTGGCACGCGACGCCTTCGGCACATACGACCCGGTCTGGTACGCCTCCGGGGCGCTGTGCGCGGCCGCCGCGCTGATGGCGCTGGTCATACGGAGGCGGAAGCCGTCATAGCGGAGGGCCTCGTAACGGTGCCCTGGTGGCGGGGCGCCTTCCCGCCGGGTGCATGATCCCGGTGAGAGGGGTGAGGCGATATGCGCACGACCAAGGATGGGGACGTCGGCAGCGTGTTCTGGAGCTGGCCGGCCGTGGCGGTCTCGATGGCCGCGCTGCTGGGTGAGGTGCTGGTCGCGGGCGCCGGGCTGACGATGTACGGCTTCACGGAGGAGGGGGCGGTCGGCAATGTGTTCCTGATGGCATTCGTGCTGCCCTTCGCGCTCCTCCTCGGTGCGGTCCCCGGCTTCGCGCTCACGGTCACTCTGGTGCTGCCGACGCTGTGGCTGGCACGGTGGGCGGTCCGCCGGCGCGGCGGGCCGGGGCGGCCCAAGTGGTGGGCGACGGCGGCCGCGGCGCCCTTCCCGGCGGCCGGCGCGACCCTGCTGGACGGGACGATCCGCGCGGTCCTCAGCCGTACCGTGGGAGCGCCGCTCGGGTACCTCGGGCTCTGGCTGGTCCTCACGGCCGCCGTCATACCTGCCGCGCTGCTCGCCGCGTACGCCGCCCGGAACCGCGGCGCCCGGCGTGCCGTGCGGCTGACGATCACCGTCGCGGCCGGCGGGGTCGCGGCCGTCGTCGGGGTGTTCCTGCTGGGCGTCGGCGCGTACGCCGTCGGGCTGCTGGAGGAGTACCGGGCGCCGCACCTGGAGCGCGCCGAGCTCGTCGGGGTCTGGAAGGACGGCTCCGGTGGCATCCTGCGGCTGGACTCCGGCGGCACGGCGAGCGCGTCCCGCCTGGGCGAGCGGGGTGAGCGCTGCACCGGCACCGGCGTCTGGGAGCTGGAGGGGACCGTCACGGACGGCGAGCAGGAGGTGGGGGTGACCGGTGCCTGCCCGCAGGACTGGTCCATCGGTGGTACGAAGGAGAAGCCGGCCCTCTACTTCTTCGTGGGCGATCCGGACGAGGGGCGCCGCCATGTGCTGACACGGCAGGGAGGCGCCCAGCGGTGAACCGTACGGCCGCGCTCAGCCGCTGACGGGGCCGAAGGCGCCGAACGCGCCCCGGTGAAAGAGCAGCGGTCCTGCCTCGGCGGCGGCCGGGTCCGCGGCGAGGGCATCCACCCGGCCGACCACGATCAGATGGTCGCCACCCGTGTGCACGGCCTGGATCGTGCAGTCGATCCAGGCGGGGACGTCCGCCAGCCGCGGCGAACCGGTCGCGGGCGCCGCCACGTACGAGACGCCCGCGAACTTGTCGCCGCCGCTCACCGCGAACCCGCGGCACAGTTCCCCCTGCCCGGCGCCGAGAATGTTGACGCAGAAGACTCCGGCGCGGGCGATCCGCGGCCAGGTGGTCGACGTACGCGCCACCATGAACGTGACCAGCGGCGGGTCGAGGGACAGCGACGCGAACGACTGACAGGCGAAGCCGGCCGGCCCCTCGTCCCCCGGTGCCGTGATGACCGTGACGCCACTGGCGAAGTGCCCCAGGACGGACCGGAATTCGGACGGATCCAGAGGTGCGCGCTCGTCTTCCCGTACGGCGCGCAGGGCGGGGCGCGGAAGGGCGTGGGCCGGGGCCTCCGGGGAGGCGGTGGTCGGCGCGCCGACCGAACGCAGATATCGCACCGCTGTGGCTGCCATTCCCGCATGTCCCATCATGCCTTTCATTGAATCTGATGCTGCGTCAGATGGGAAGTGCTTGGACGGGTGGAGGTGAGGGGTGGTGGATGGCGGATGAGGGGTGGCGAGTGACGGGTGAGGGGTGGGGGATGGGTGGTGGCGGGCAGGGGTGAGCGGGGGTCGGTGGGCGGCACCCTCAGGGGTGGTTTGCGGCAACGCAGGACTGATGTAGGGGGTATTCGGGCGAGATCGGGGGATGGCACCTCATTGCCTACTGACTGCACGGGTAGCTCCGCCTCGGCCACCTCGGCCCTTTCGGCCGCCGCCCGTAGCCAAGTGCGGGGGAGTTCCGCCATATGCCCGATGCGACGCCGTCATCACGCTCATCTGCCGCGTCACCCACCTTCGGAGAGACCGCCGGCGAAGCCTTCGGAGAGCCCTCCCAAAAGGCCTCCAACAAGGCCTCCAACAAGGCCTTCGACGAGGTTTTCTGCGGGCTGTTGCCCCGGCTCTACCGGCGCGCCGTGATGCTGGCCGGATCGAGACAGTCCGCGGAGGACGTGGTGCATGCGGCGTACCTCAAACTCGCCGCCCGGCCACAGCGCTTCCTCGCGCACCCGGAGCCGTACGCCTACGCCTTCACCACCGTGCTCACCATCGCCCGCGACGCGTACCGCAAGGACCGGCGCCAGGTTCTGGTCGAGGCGATGGAGGGGGCCGACGGGGCCGGCGCGGTCGGGGCGGTCGGCGGCTCCGGCGCGGGGTCCGGCGGGGCGGCCGGGGGCTGGGACGGAGGGACGGAACGCCGGCATGCCGAGCTCGAAGCGGTGCGCCTGCTGGGGCGGTTGTCGCACCGCCAGGCCGGAATCGTCATCCTCGTCGACCTCGACGGCTACACCATCGACCAGGCCGCGCAGATCATCAAGGTGCACCGCGGTACGGCCGCCCGGCACCGTGCCCGCGCACTGGACAGACTGCGCGCCTACCTCGGGGAACCGCAGCACGGCCGGACGAAGAGGTGAGCGGCGTGGCGAGCTCGGGGGGCGACGACGCCGAAGCGCGCGGGACAGCGGGCGCGGGGCGCAGCACCGGCGAGGCGGCGCTGCGCGACCGGCTGCGGCGCGCGGACGAGCAGATCGAGACGCCGGCCGGACTGTGGGCCCGCATCAAGCAGTCCGCCGGACCGGTGTCGAAGCCCGTAACACCCAGAACGCCCAGAACACCTGTGGGGCGCCTCGCGTCCGTACCGCTGGTTTCATCACGCCGGAGGGCGTACGCCGTCGTGCTCACGGTCGCGGCGACAGTGGCGGCCCTGGTGGTGGGGGTGTGGTGGCTGGTGCGTCCGGGCGGCGGCGGACCGCAGCCGGCCGCCGGCGTCCGCGCGGTACCCATGGCCGTCTACAACAGCGAGGCGCCTTGCCGCTACCTCCGCTCCCTGGAATGCGGACTGCGACTGGCCAGGAATCCGCACGTCAGATACGCCGCGCGCAACAATTCCGTGGGCCGCGTCTGGCACGGCGACGTACTGCTCGCGCACTGTGTGGTCACCGACGGACGGATGATCCGGGACGAGGAGGGCGTGACCTCCACCCGCTGGTATCTGGTGACCGCCGGGAGGAATGTGACGGGCTGGCTCCCGGGGGTGCGGACCCGCAATACGCGCGAGCTGCCGGAGTGTTCGCCCGACGTGGCCTAGATCGGACTGCGTGGCCTGGATCACGCGATACGACGTCATGTGGGGTGGAGGCGCCACCCGTGTGCCCAGTGAACAGCCCACCCACCCACCCACCCACCCACTTACCTACCTCCTACCGGCCCCGGTACCTGGGGCTGCGGCGCTCCACGAAGGACGCGATCCCTTCCTGGGCGTCCGCCGTGGTCATGTTGATCTCCTGGGCGGTGGCCTCGGCGGCGAAGGCGGCGGCCCGGTCGACGTCGAGCGAGGCGTTGACCAGCTGTTTGGTAAGGGTGAGCGCCCGGGTCGGGCCGCCTGCCAGCCGCTCGGCCCACTCCCGCGCGGTCTTCCCCAACTTGCCGTCCGGCACGACCCGGTTGACCAGTCCCAGCCGCACCGCCTCGGCGGCCGGTACGGCGTCGCCGAAGAACATCAGTTCCTTGGCGCGCTGCGGGCCGATCAGCCGCGGCAGGAGGTAGGCGCCGCCGCCGTCCGGCACCAGTCCGCGCCGTACGAACACCTCGATGAAACGGGCCGATTCGGCGGCCAGCACCAGATCGCAGGCCAGCGCGAGATGCGCCCCGATCCCGGCCGCGGTGCCGTTGACGGCGGCGATCACCGGCTTCTCGCAGTCCAGCACGGCACCGATGAACCGCTGTGCGCCGCGCCGGATCATCCGGGCAACATCGCCCGCCACCCGCTCGTCACCGGCCGAGGGCGATCCGCGCAGATCGGCACCGGCACAGAAGCCTTTGCCGGTCGCGGAAATCACCACGGCCCGGACGGCCGGATCGGCCGAGGCCTCCGCGAGCAGCTCGATGATGCGTTCCCGCTGGTCCCAGGTGAGCGCGTTCATCGCCGCGGGCCGGTTGAGCGTGATCCACAAGACGCCATTGTCAGTGGCGCGAAGTATCAAGGAATCAGCGGAAGGCGGGGAGTCGTTACCTGATGCGGCCGCCGATTGGACTGCGGCTTCGGCTTCGGCTTCGGCTTCGGCGGCACGGGGCGATCCGGGGGAGGACGTCATGGCGGAGTGGCTCCAACGGGTGCGAGGGGGGCTTACGGCCGAGGGCGTGCTGTTCAGGAGCGGGGCAGGCAGGAGGAGCGGGGAGGCGGAAGGCGCAGGAGGCCGTATGCCCAGGCTGCACGTCACGCCCAGCGCGGCGCCGAGGCGGCGTCCCCCTGCGGTCCATGGCAGACAGCCAGCGCATCGAGCGCCACAGCCCCCTGCCCGCGCGGTAGGACAACCAACGGATTGATGTCCAGCTCGGCCAGATCCTCGCCCAGCTCCAGCGCCATCCGCTGCACCCGCAGAACGACCTCGACCAGCGCGTCGACATCCGCGGGCGGCGCGCCCCGTACGCCGTTCAGGAGGGCGTGGCCGCGCAGCTCGCCGAGCATCGCGCGGGCCTGGTCCTCCCCGAACGGCGGCACGCCCACCGCGACATCCCGCAGCACCTCGACGAGGACCCCGCCCAGCCCGACCGTCACCGTCGGCCCGAAGAGGCTGTCGTGGGTGACCCCGACGACCATCTCCACGCCGCGCTCGATCATCTGGCAGACCAGCACGCCGTCCAGCGGGACGCCCTCGTAGCGGGCGATGTCCGTGAGTTCACGGTAGGCGTCCCGCACCTGGCTGGCGGAGGTCAACCCGACCTTGACGAGGCCGAGTTCGGTCTTGTGGGCGAGCTGTGGGCCGGAGGCCTTCATGACGACCGGATAGCCGACCTGGCTCGCCGCCCGTACGGCCGCCGCCGCACTGGTCACCAGCTGTTCGCGCGGTACCCGGATGCCGTAGGCGCGCAGTAGCTGCTTCGCCGCGTGTTCGCTGAGCTGCTGACCCGGGCGCATCAGAGCCTGCGCCTTGCGGGCGGAGGGGGAGAGCACGCGCGGGGCGTCGTCGAACGGCGAGCGGTAGTTGGCGGCGAAGCGATGGTGGTCGAGGTAGGCGCGTACGGCGGTGATGCAGTTGGCGAAGGTGCGGAAGGTCGCCACGCGGGAGGAGCCGAGGAGGGTGTGCCGGTAGGCATCCTCGGTGCCGACCGGCGAGCCCCAGACCACGCACACCAGCTTGTCCGTCTGCTCCGCCGCGTCCACGAGGTCCTGGGCGAGCTTGTCGCTCATGGGGGGAAAGGGGCCGGTGATGGGGCAGATGAGAACGCCCACCGAGGGGTCGGCGAGGATCGCATCGATGATCTTGCGGCCGCGCCAGTCGCCGACCGGGTGCCCCCCGTTGTCGATGGGGTTCGCGACGTTCAGGTACTCCGGTATCCACTGGTGCAGCTCGGCCTGCTTGGCCGGGGGCAGGGTGGGCAGGTGCAGGCCCGCCGCGGTCGCCAGATCGGAGAAGTGGGCGCCGGTGCCGCCGGAGATCGAATAGACGGCGATGCCCTCGGCGGCCGGCTTCTTGGCGCGGGCCAGCAGCGCCGCGGTGTCCTGCAGCTCGTCGAGCCCGTCCACCCGGATCACGCCGAACTGCCGCATCGCGGCGTCCACGACCTCGTCCGCACCGGTGAGCTTGCCGGTGTGCGAGGCGGCCGTCCGGGCGCCCGTCTCGGTGCGGCCGACCTTGACGGCGATGACCGGCACCTTGTTACGGGCGGCCCGGTCGGCGGCGAGCAGAAAGCTGCGCCCGTCCTTGAGGCCCTCCACATACGCGGCAATGGCGCCGACCTCGGGGCGGGAGGCGAAGTAGGAGAGGAAGTCGGCGGTCTCCAGATCGGCCTCGTTGCCGGTGGGGGCCCAGTGGGAGAGGCGGATGCCCAGTTCCTGGAGGGCGAAGACGGGCCGGCCCTGGTGGCCCGACTGAGTGATGAGGGCGATGGCCGGGCCGTCGAGGTCCTCGCGGAACTTTTCGAAGGCGTTGAGGTTGGTGTTCGGGCCGAGCAGCCGCAGCCCGGAGCGTTCGACGACGTCGGCCAGCCGGGCCTGCGCCGCCGCGCCGGCCGCACCGGTCTCGGCAAACCCGGAGGCGAATGCCACCGCGAACTTCGCCTTGGCGTCGCCCAGTTGCTCAATGACCGGTATCGGGTCGCCGACCAGGAGGACGGCGAGGTCGACGGGTTCGGGGAGATCGGCGACGCCGGCGTGGCAGGGCCGCCCGAAGACCTGCTCGCGTCCCGGGTTGACGGGATGGAGCCGCGCGCCGACCCGCTCCGCCCAGGCGATCAGCTGGCGGGTGATGCCGGTGTTCGGCCGGCCCTCGCTGTCCGAGGCGCCGATCACCGCCACGGACTCGGGCCGGAAGAAGCGGTCCAGGTCGGGCACCGGAGCGTGCACCGGCCGGCCGCTGACGTCCCGGTCGGCCGTCGACCCGTCGGGACGCAGCACGCCGTGGACGGTGGGTGGTGGTTGCTCCCCACAGGCCACGACGCGGGCCGGCCGGGAGTGAGTGGTGAGGGTGCCGTGAGTCGATCCAAGCATCGCAGGCCCGCTCCTGTGTGACGGTGACGGCTCTCATTACCTGACGCATAGTCAGATTACTGAACTGACGCCGTGTCAGGAATGGGGCTGCACGGTAAAGCTTCGCCGGGGTGTGGGCGCGGCGGGCGGTGACGTACGGCCCCTTGCGCACCCGCCCTGAATCCGTTGAACTGACGTACCGTCAGAATAGTGGGTTCGCCGCCAGGAGGGCATACGGAATGCAGCCGATCTTTCCCGGCGGGGCCGACCGGCCAAGTCCTGTTCGCGATGAGCCGGCGGACGTGGTCGCTCGATGATGTCGTGGGGGTGTTCCAGTGATGGCGGTGTCCGGAGCGGTTCGTGGTGCGGCGCCTGGTCCGGTGCGTGGTGTGGTGCGTAGTGACCTGCCGGAGGTGGATGCCTTCACCCGCCCGTACTGGGACGCGGCCGCGGAGGGGCGGCTGTCGCTGCGCCGCTGCCGGGTCGAAGGCGGCGGGTGCGGGGCCGCCCACCACTACCCGCGAGAGTTCTGCCCGTACTGCTGGAGTGAGGACGTCGTCTGGGAGCCGGCGAGCGGCCGCGCCACCCTTTACACATGGTCGGTGGTGCACCGTAATGACCTCCCGCCGTTCGGGGGCCGGGTGCCGTACGTGGCGGCCGTGGTCGACCTCGCCGAGGGGCCCCGGATGATGACCGAGGTTGTCGGGTGCGGGGAGGCGGATCTGCGGATCGGGATGGCGCTGGTGGTGGACTTCCGGGAGGAGGGGCGTGCCGGGGGGCATGCAGCCGCTGAGGGCGGCGGTGACGGCGGCGGGCGCCCCGTCGCGGTCCCCGTCTTCCGGCCTGCGTGACCCATGCGACCCACATGATCCACGTGATCCACGTGATCCATGCGACCCACATGCCTCACATGACCCACGTGACCGCGCGCGAACCCGAGCGTGCCCACGCCCCCCACGCCTCCCACGCGCCCCGCGCCCGCGCGCCCCGCCCGGCCCGTACGCAACCCGGTGAATTCCGGTGGCATCCTCGCCACCTCCACGCGATCCTTTCCCCGTGCTGATACGAGAAGCGACCGCGGCCGACTGGCCCGCCATCTGGCCGTTCTTCCACACCATCGTCGCGGCGGGTGAGACCTACGCCTACCCGCCCGACATCGATGCGGCGGCCGGCCGGGAGCTGTGGATGCTGGAGCCGCCGGGCCGTACGGTCGTCGCCGTCGACGAGGACGGTACGGTGCTGGGCTCGGCCAAGATGAACCCCAACCACATGGGCGGCGCCTCACATATCGCCAGTGCCAGCTTCATGGTCGATCCCCGGCACGGCCGGCGCGGTGTCGGACGGGCGCTGGGCGAACATGTGCTGGCCTGGGCCCGCGCCGAGGGCTACCGCGGGATCCAGTTCAACTCGGTCATCGAGACCAACACCGCCGCCGTGGCCCTGTGGCAGTCCCTCGGCTTCGCGATCATGACCACCATTCCCGAGGGATTCCGGCACCCCACCAAGGGCTATGTGGGATTCCACGTCATGCACCGGAAGCTGTAGCACCGTTACGGCCACAGTAGTTCTTGTGCCCAACTCTCACCCTCATAGCGGTAGTTGAGGCGTACGTGCCGGCGTCGTGCGTCGCCCTGGAAGAACTCGACCTCCTCGGCGCGCAGTACGTAGAGCGTCCAGGTGGGGACGGGGGCGCCCGGCTCGCGCCGGGCGCGTTCCCAGGCGGCGTCCGAGGCGCGGGCCAGCTCCTCGGTGGAGCCGAGGACCTCGCTCTGGCGGCCGACCAGCGCTGCGGCCAGCGCGCCCGGTGAGCGGCGGTGCAGATCGGCCGCGCTCTCCTCCGGGCCCGCCGCGGTCACCGACCCGCGGATACGGACCTGACGGCCGACCGCCGCCCAGTAGAAGCCGAGCGCGGCCCGCGGCCGGGCGGCCAGTTCGCGGCCCTTGCGGCTGCCGTGGTGCGAGGCGAAGTGCCAGCCGCGCTCGTCGGCGTCGTGCAGCATCAGGGTCCGTAGGGACGGGTCGCCGGCCGCGTCCGCCGTGGCCAGCGTCATGGTGTGCGGCTCGGGCACACCGGCCTCGGCGGCCTCGCGCAGCCACTGCCGGAAGAGCGGCAGCGGCTCGGCCGGGGCCTGCGCCGGGTCGAACGAGGGCAGTTCGGTCTCCCAGACCCGCAGCCCGCGCAGCAGCTCGCGGAACGCGCGGGAGGCGGCGTCATCGGAAGAGTGGCGGTCGGTGGCCCCGGCGGCGGGGGCGTCCGGGGTGTCCTGGTGGGCAGCGGATTCGGCCATGTCAGGCAGCGTACGGGGGGTGGGCCGCGGCCGCCTCGGGGCGGGCCCTGCGCGGTCCGGGCCGCGCTGCTCCTGGTGCCGGACGGCGGGCCGCGGCGTACTCCTTGAGCGTGATCGCGTTCGCACCCCGCTGCACATCCTCGGCGACCTTCTTGGCGACCAGCTTCTTCCACGGCATGTGCGGCAGGATCCGCAGCATCAGATGCCGCAGCCGGATCTGCCGCCGCGTCGCCAGGGTCATCTCCGCCGCGAACTTCTCCGCCAGCCGGTGATTGACCGCGACATAGCCGCGCATCTCCCTCTCGTAGCGGTCGAAGGCCACCGTCGGATCGCCCGCCGCGGCCGCGAGTTCCCCGGCCAGGACGTACGCCCCGACCAGCGCCATCCCCGTGCCCTGCCCCGAGGCGGGCGAGGCGCAGTGCGCGGCGTCGCCGAGCAGCACCACACGGCCGCTCGACCAGCGGTCCATCTCGATCAGGTGCAGCCCGTCGAAGTAGAAGTCGGGCGCCTCCCGGGCCGCCCGGAGCAGCCGGGGGACGCGCTCCCAGACGCTGTCGCGGGGGACTCCCAGGCTGTCGGGATCGAACGCGGCCTCCAGCAGGGCCAGTTGCTGTGCGGTGTCCCGGTGGTCGTACGTCAGCCGGGGCGCGCGGAAGCTCAGGATGCCCTTGGCCGTCGGGTCCCCGGCCGAGCTGTATTCGCAGATGAGTTTGTTGGGCAGCGCGTGGTACAACTCCTCGCGGTCCAGGCCGAGTTCATTGGGCAGGGAGAAGACCGAGACATAGGTGCCGAGGTGGCGGGCGAAGTGCCCCTCCGGGCCGAAGGCCAGCCGCCGTACGGTCGAGTGGACCCCGTCCGCGCCGACGACGAGGTCGAAGCGGCGGGGCGCGCCCCGCTCGAAGGTCACCTCGACGCCCTCGACGCCCTCGACGCCTCGTCGACCGTGGTGAGGGAGGCGATGGAGTCGCCGAAGACGTACTCGACGTCCGTCCGGGTGCGGTCGTAGAGGATGCGGGCCAGGTCGCCGCGCATGATCTCGTCGTCGCGGCCGAGCCGGGCGCCGAAGATGTCGGCGGGGAGCGTGGCGATCCGCTTGCCTGCGCCATTGACGTAGGCGCCGGTCTGCATATCCGTACTGGCGCGCTGGATGTCCTCCAGGATTCCCATCCGCTCGACGGCCTCGATCGCCGCGCCCCGGATGTCGACCTTGTAGCCGCCGGTCCGCAGTTCGGGGGCGCGCTCGACGACGGTCACGACGAATCCGTGGCGGTGCAGCCAGTAGGCGAGCGCCGGGCCGGCGATGCTCGCGCCGGAGATCAGGACGGTCGGGGCGGGGCGGGGGGACGAGCCGGTGCCGGGCATGGCGGGGTTCCCTTCGGGCCGTGGTGCGGGGTGGTGGGTGGTGCTGATCGGTGCTTACGGCCCGACTGTACAAACGTCTTAAACGGATGTCTATGACGCTTGTATAGCGTGGATTGCTACCCCCTCCCCAGCACCACCGTCCCCGACGAGCAGAACCAGCCACCGGTACCCGAGGCGACGGCAAGCTGCGGGAGCCGGCCGTCGGCTTTACGGACCTGTCGGCCGGGCCCGGCCTCGCCGCGGAGTTGCCGTACGGCCTCGACCAGCAGGAACAGCCCGCGCATCCCCGGATGGCAGGCGGCCAGGCCACCGCCGTCGGTGTTGACCGGCAGTGCGCCGTCCCGCAGCAGCCGCCCCTTCTCGGCGAACGCGCCGCCCTCGCCCTTGGCACAGAAGCCCAGGTCCTCCAGCGTCACCAGGGTCATATAGGTGAAGGCGTCGTAGATCTCGGCGAGGTCGATCTCGGCGGGGCGGACGCCGGCCCGCTCGAAGGCGAGGCGGCCGGAGACCGCGGCGGGCGAGACGGTGAAGTCGTCCCACTCGGACATGGTGGTGTGCGAGACCGAGGTGCCGGAGCCGAGCACCCAGACCGGGGGTTTGGCCAGGTCGGGGGCGTAGTCCTCGGCGACGAGCAGGACCGCGCAGCCGCCGTCGGAGCGGATGCAGCAGTGCAGCTTGGTGAACGGATCGGCGATCATCGGGCCGGAGAGGACCTCGTCGACGGTGACCGGATCGCGGTACAGGGCGTCCGGGTTGGCCGCCGCATTGGCCCGTGCCTGGACGGCGACCTCGGCCAACTGCTCCAGAGTGGTGCCGTATTGGTGCATATGGCGGCGGGCGGCCATGGCGTATTTCGCTATCAGGGTGTGCCCGTAGGGGACCTCGAACTGGAGCGGGCCGCGGGCGCCGAAGGAGAGGTTGGCGGTACGGCGCCCGGCCTTGATGTCGGCGCGCGCGGTGGAGCCGTAGACGAGGAGTACGGCATTGGCGTGACCTGCGGCGATCGCATCGGCGGCGTGTGCGGCCAGGACTTCCCAGGTGGCGCCGCCGACGGAGGTGGAGTCGACCCAGGTGGGGCGCAGGCCCAGGTATTCGGCGACCTCTACGGGCGCGAGGGTGCCCAGGCCGGCCGAGGCGAAGCCGTCGATCACCGACCGGTCCAGGCCGCTGTCGGCGAGCGCCCGGCGGGCGGCCTGGGCGTGCAGGGTGTAGGGGGTGGCCTCGTCCACGCGCCCGCAGTCGGACAGGGCGACTCCGGCGACGGCTACCTTGCGACCACGATCACGACCACGATCACGATCACGAACGTGATCATGACCACGATGACGATGGCGATACCCGGAAGGGGTCCCTGAAGTCATAAATCTGACGGTACATCAGATCTGGGCGGGTGGGCAGGGATCGCATTCGGGCGGGCAGGGCCCGTATGGGGGGCGGGGGTGCCCCCCATGCCCCCGGCGGGGGCGTGGGGATGCCGACACGCGAAACCCTAGGAAAGTCGGAGCCCTCTCCCTACTATGACGGCCCGTCAGATCGGATGCCGGGGCCCGTCGGACCCGATGGGCGTTGTCGCACGGCCGGGAGGAGCCCGCCGATGGATGCCGCGTTCACCGAGGAGCAGGACGAGATCCGCCGTACTCTGCGCGAACTGCTGCACAAGCGCTGCGGCCCGGACGAGGTCGAATCGGCGGTGCACACCCCGCGCGGGTACGACGAGGGGCTGTGGCGGCAGCTCGCCGGGCAGCTCGGGCTGCCGGGGCTGGCCCTGCCGGCGGCGTACGGCGGCGCCGGCTGCGGGCGCACCGAGCTGGCCCTGGCCTGCGAGGAGGCCGGTCGCGTCCTGCTCCCCTCGCCGCTGATCGCCACCGCCGCGCTTGCCGCGCCGCTGGTCCTGGGCCTGGGGGCCGAGCGGCAGCGCGCCGAGCTGCTGCCGGCCCTCGCTGCCGGGGAGCTGACCGCGACTCTCGCCGTACCGGGCGGGCGGCTGGCCACCGCGCTGGCGCTGACCGGGCAGAACGCCGGGGACTGGGCGGGTGGCGGCCGGGCGGGCGGCATTCAGGCGCGGGCGCAGGCCGGGGGCTGGCGGCTGTACGGGGAGGCCGCGCAGGTCCTGGACGGGCACTCCGCGGACGTGCTCCTGGTGGCCGCGCACACCGGCGGCTTCGCGCGCAGCCGCACCCTGATCTTTCTCGTACGGGCCGACGCCCCCGGTCTCGTACGGATCCGGCAGACCGCGATGGACGAGACCCGTCCGCAGGCACGGCTCGAACTGCGCGAGGTGGCGGCCGAGTTGCTGGGGGAGGGGGAGGGGGAGGGGGAGGGCGAGGGGGATGAGGCGGTGGTGACGGGTGCGCTCGCCGCCACCGGGGTCGGGGCGGCCGCGGCGCTGGCTGCCGAGGCGGTCGGTGCGGCCGATGCCGCGCTCGCCCGCACCGTCGAATATGTGCAGGTGCGCAAGCAGTTCGGCCGGCCGGTCGGCTCCTTCCAGGCGGTGCGGCACCGGCTCGCCGACCTGTATGTGGCGGTGCGGGCGGCGCGCTCGGCGGCGTACTACGCGGCCTGGTCGGCTTCCGGCTCGGCCGGGGACCTACGCCCGGCCGAGCCGGGGGCGGCCGGGCTGGCGCTCGCACAGGCGCTGGAGGCGCTGCGCAACGTGGCCGCCGAGGCGGTGCAACTGCACGGCGGTATCGGCTTCACCTGGGAGCACGAGGCACACCTCTACTTCAAGCGCGCGGCCTGCGACGAGCTGCTGCTGGGACCGGTGCACCGGCTGCGGGCGCAGGCCGCCGAGCAGGCCGGGCTGTTCGCGGCCGGGAAGGACGGGGCCGGGAAGGGCGCGGCGGGGGCGTTCGGTGCGCGAGAGGCGGTCGATGCGTGATGCCGGCTGGTGAGCGGCTGGTGCAGAGGGTCTCGTCGACCCGTACGTTCGCCCGTATCGCACCGCATGTCATCCCCGCTCTGGACCGCACCGTGCACCGGCTGACCCGCGGGAAGGTGCTGCTCAGTGCGCGGATGCTGCCCGGTGTGATCCTGACCGCGACCGGTGCGAGGAGCGGGCAGCCGCGGCGGACCCCGCTGGCCTGCATGCCGGAGGACGGCGGCAGCTGGCTGCTGATCGGCAGCAACTTCGGGCGCCCGGGCCACCCTGCCTGGACGGGGAATTTGCTCAAGCATCCGGAGGCGGAGGTCAGTTGGCGGGGCCAGGACATTCCCGTACGGGCCCGGCTGCTCACGGGGGTGGAGCGGGAGCGGGCGTGGCAGGCGGTGCTCGCCTTCTGGCCGCCGTATGCCGCCTATCAGGCGCGGGTGGAGCGGGAGATCCGGCTGTTCCGGCTCGAGCGGCGCTGAGCGCACACACAGCGGGTGCCGCCCGGGCTCCTGAGAGGCCGTACGGCACCCGCTGTGTGTGCAGCTGTACTGCTATGGCAGGACGGATACAGGACGGATGCAGGACCGTTGCAGGACCGGTCGCGACCGGTCCGACGGCTACGCGCCGGTCGGTTCGCCGACTGCTGTGCCGGCTACTTCGCCGACTGCCTCGCCGGTTACTTCGTCGGCTTCTTGCCGGTGATGCCGAAGTGCACCAGCAGCGCCAGATTGGGCTTGAGCTCGGTCTGCTTGACGCCCCAGCTCTGGAAGCCCTTCTGGTGCCCGGCGACCGCCGCCAGCATGGCGACGATGGAGCCGGCCATGGCCGCCGCGCTCACGTCCTTGTCGACCTTGTTCTTGCTCTGGAGCTCCTGGATGGAGTCCGTAAGGGAGTTGGTGACGGCATTGAGGATCTTCATGCGGATCTTGTAGAACCGCTTGTCGCCCTCGGCCGCGCCCAGATCCACGACGCGCAGAATCGCATCGTTCTTGCGCCAGAAGGAGAGAAAGCCGTCGACGAGTTCCTCCGCCGCCTGCCAGCCGGACTTGCCCACCCAGGAGCGTCCGGCGACAAGATCGGTCAGACTTGCGCCTTCTTTGGCCATCTCCTCGGCGATTTCGAGGACGGCGCCCTCCACGTCCGGAAAGTACTGATAGAACGTAGCGGGTGAAGTCCCTGCTTTTCGGGCCACATCGATGACTTTGACGTCCCGGTAGGGGGACGAACTGAGCATTTCACTGAGGCAGTCGAGCAGCTTTTGCCGGGTCGCCTGTCCGCGGCGGCCGGCAACTCTGCCGTCGACGGTTCGCACTTGTCCTGTCATGCCGTCAGCTTACCGACGGGTGATCGGAGCGCGATTTGGCTGCCTGCAAATGGGGATGCGGGAGTTAGGGGTGCCGGACCCCGGTTGCCGCCCTGGTTGCGGCCTCGTGCGCGGCTCCGGATCCGTGGGGCGGTGCTTGATCCGAACCGGTGAATGGTCTTATCAACAGGCTGTGGACAACTTTGGTGGACAAGCGTGCGCCGCGGCTTCGGCAAGTGCGGTCAAAGAGTGGCCTGTTGCGTGCCAGTGTGCGGATGACCTGCGTCAACCCGGGAATGAATCGTCCACACGTTCGAGTGTTCGCCGGGCGGGGCGCCCGTACGGCCGCTAGCGTTGATACATGACTGCACTGGCGGACGGCGCTCCCTGCTGGGCGGACGTCATGCTGCCCGATCTCGGTCAGGGCAAGCGCTTCTACGGCGAGCTGCTGGGCTGGACGTTCTCCGAGGGTGCCGCCGAGTTCGGCGGCTACACACAAGCCTTCCGTAACGGCAAGAAGGCCGCGGGGCTGATGCCCCGGCAGGACGAAGCCTTCCCCACGGCCTGGGGCCTCTACTTCGCGACCGCCGACATCACACGCACCGAGTCCCTGATCCGGGGTGCGGGCGGGCGGATCCTCGCGGCGCCCAGGGAGGTCGGCGCGCTCGGCTCCATGCTGATCGCCGTGGATCCGGCCGGCGCGGTGTTCGGCGCCTGGCAGGCCGGCACGCATCAGGGCTTTGAGACCGGCCAGGAGTCCGGCGGGTACATCTGGACGGTGCTGCACACGCGTGACGCCGCGGCCGCGGACGCCTTCTACGGGACCGTCTTCGGCTTCGAGGGCGTCACCGACAGCCCGATGGCGCGTCCCGGGTTCCTGCCGTGGCGGCTGCCCGGCCAGGCCCGCGAGATCGGCTGCCGGATCGCGATGGACGCGACGTACCCGGAGGAGATGCCGGCGCACTTCCTCGTCTGCTTCCTCGTCGACGAGATGGAGGCCGCGGCCCGCACCGCCACCAACCTTGGCGGCGCTGTCGTCGTCCGCCCTCGGCAGACCCTCGGCGGGCCGTTCGCCGTCTTCAGTGACAACCAGGGCGCCAGCTTTGGCGTCATAGGGCTGAAGTAGCCGTTGACGTCGGAGAATTGTGCCGGCGGAGAAGTTTTTGTGCGGAGCGTGGAAAGGGCAGCGGTGCGGGGGAATACGCGGGGTGTGTGCGGCGCTGCACCGTGTGCACGCAGGGTAACGGCAAGGGCGGGGGCGGCATGACCGGCAGGGGATGGGCGCGCGGCGGCACGCCGACCGCGCGGCGGGCGGGCACCGCCGGGGGGCCGCTGCGCCGCGGGATACCGAGGACCGGCGCGCGGGAAACCGGCCGGTAACCCCACGGCAGGCACGCGTCACCGGATGGACCCGAGGGCTTCAGGCGGGCGTGAGTTACGCCTGGTAACGGGCTCGCCGTGTGTGACGGGGCGTGATCCGTGACACGACGCATGGCCCCCGGGTTCGCAACCAGCGGCCCGGCCAGGAAGAATCACCACACGTACGGCCGTTCAGGCCAGGCGGTGAGACGCTGCACGGGGCAGTGGCTCTCGGCGGCTCGTGGCTATGGAGAGTCTCTTTTTTTTACGCCCCACGGGGAGGTGGCAGGCAAGTGGTGGAGCAGCTGACGCAGCTGACGCAGCACGATCCCCGGCGGATCGGGCCGTTCGAGGTGCTCGGCCGTCTCGGGGCCGGCGGCATGGGACTGGTCTATCTGGCCCGTTCGGCGTCCGGCCGGCGCGTGGCGATCAAGACGGTGCGTACGGAGCTCGCCGAGGACCAGCTGTTCCGGGTCCGCTTCACACGCGAGGTCGAGGCGGCCCGCGCGGTCAGCGGCTTCTACACCGCGGCGGTGGTGGACGCCGATCCGCGGGCGGCGGTGCCGTGGCTGGCGACGGCGTATGTCCCCGCTCCCTCCCTCGAGGAAATAGTCAATGAGTGCGGGCCGCTGCCGGCCCAGGCGGTGCGGTGGCTGGCAGCCGGGATCGCCGAGGCGCTGCAGTCCATCCATGGCGCGGGCCTGGTGCACCGTGACCTGAAGCCGTCGAACGTGCTGGTGGTCGAGGACGGCCCCCGGGTCATCGACTTCGGTATCGCCTCCGGGGTGTCCAACACCCGGCTGACGATGACCAATGTGGCCGTGGGCACCCCGGCCTACATGTCGCCCGAGCAGGCCCGCGACTCCCGCAGTGTGACGGGCGCCAGCGATGTCTTCTCCCTCGGCTCGACGCTGGTCTTCGCCGCCACCGGGCACGCCCCCTTCCATGGCGCCAACCCCGTCGAGACCGTCTTCATGCTGCTGCGCGAGGGCCCCGACCTGGCCGGACTCCCGGACGAGCTGCGGCCCCTGATGGAGTCCTGTATGCAGATGGAGGCGGTCCACCGGCCGTCCCCCGCCGATCTGCAGTCCCAGCTGGCACCGCATCTGTTCGGCTCCGGCAGCGACGACAGCGGTACGGCCTCGGCCTGGCTGCCGCCCGGTGCGGTGGCGCTCATCGAGCAGCGGCGCGGCGGCCGCGCCACCGTACCCAGGAGTTCCCCGCGCGCCTCCTCCGGCCGCGGCCCCGGCCGCCCGGCGCCCGCCGCTCCCGTGCCCGCAGAGCCCGCCCCGCAGCCCGTACAGGCGCCGCCGCGGCCCGAGAGCGCACCGGTGGGCGGCGCCGCGGCCGAGTCCGGCTGGCCCGGCCGGGTCGGCGCGGGGCCCGGCGCGCACCGTGGCGGCGACCCGCGATCCGGCGGCCCCGGCCCGATGCCGCAGCCCGCGGCGCTGGGCCCGGACGCCTCGACGGTCCGGGCGACCCCGGTCTCCGCGGCCCCGCCACCCTCCGCGCCCCCGGAGGCCGGGCCCGTACGCCTCGGTGGTTCGCCCGCCGCCATAGGGCCGGGCCCGCGCGCCGCCGACGCGCGCGAGCCGCAGCCGCAGGCCGGTGCCGCCACGAACTGGGTGCGGCCGCCCGGCGGCGGAGCCGCGGCCGGTGTTCCGCAGCAGGGCGGCGCCCAGCCGGAGGCCGCGCCGCCCCCGCCGCCCGAGCAACCGCCCGCCGAGCCGGGCCGCTGGCGCCCCTGGCGCTTCCGGATGTCGAACGACGTCTGGGGCACCCCCGTCGTCGCCAACGACCTGCTCTATGTCACCTCCTTCGAGGTGCACGCCCTCGATGTGGCCAGCGGGCGGCGGAAGTTCAAGACCCGCGATGTGGCGTGGGCGATGGCCGTCGCCGACGGCCGCATCCATGCCTCGGACGGCCCGAGCCTGTACGCCCTGGACGCCGACGACGGCACCGAGCGCTGGCGGCTGAACACCGATGGCTGGGTCTACGCCCTGAAGGTGGACCGCGGCACGGTCGTCACCAGCACGCGCGGTGGCGGCGTCCAGGCGTGGGAGGCCGCCAACGGCGGGCTGCTGTGGGAGATCGGTGGCGTCCAGACCGACTTCGAGACCGCCGAGGCCGGGCCCGTGGTGCACGACGGCACGGTGTTCGTATGGGCCGATGCCCGTCTGAAGGCGCTGGAGGCGCGCACGGGCGCCGAGCGCTGGTCGTATCCGGTGGGCGACGCGGCGTCGTGCGGCGGGGTGCCGGTGCGGCTGCTGCCCGCGTCCGACGGTGTGGTCTATGTGGTCGCCGGGACCCGGGTGCTGGCGCTGGACATCGCGCGCGGCGATGTGCGCTGGCACTTCGAGGCGCCCGCGGTGTTCGTCAGCCCGCCGGCCTTCGCCCCCGGCCCCGCGGTCACCGGCGGCGGAATCTATCTGGCGGACTACCTCGGCACGGTCTACGCCCTCGACCCGGCGGACGGCCGCGACCGCTGGCGGATCGCCACCGAGGCACGCCAGTCCACCGAGCCGGTGCTGGTCGCGCACGGCGCCGTCCACCTGGGCAGCGGCAAGGCGCTCTACACCCTGGACGCGGTGACGGGCACGCCGCGTTGGCGGTTCCAGGCCGGCGCGGACGTGATCGGCGCACCGGTCGTCGCCGAGGGCCGGGTGCACTTCGGCTCCGCCGACCACTGCCTGTACACGCTGGATGCGATGGGCGGCCAGCTGCGCTGGAAGCTGGAGACCGGCGGCGAGATCACCGGTTCGCCGGTGGCGGTCGGTGGCGTCGTCTACGCCTGTAGCAAGGACCGCTGTGTGTACGCGCTGGACGCGGCGAAGGGGACGGCGCAGGCCCGGCGGTCCTGACGGGACGCGGTAGCCGGGAGGTACGCGCGGGAATCCCTACCCCCGTTCCTCCGGCGGCTGTTGGGTGCCCCGCTGCCGTTCCTCCTTGCCCCACTCCACCGGGGGCGTCGGAGGCTGCGGATGCGCCGGCCGGGTCGGCGGGGGCGAGGGCGGGGGCGGTGAAGGCGGTGGTGCCGTCGGACGGGGCCAGGGCTCGGTGGACGGCTCGTGCGGCGGGTGTCCCCCGCCTTCGGCGCCGAAACCGGGGCGGGTGAGCGGACGGGTGGCCGGCCCTTCATCGGGCAGCTCGCCACCGTTGCCGTACTGCTCCTCCGCGTACTGCTCCGGGGTCCACTCCTGGGCCGCCGGGTCATGGGTCACGGGGCGGCCCGCATCCCATGGTTCGGGCGCCGCCGGGGGCGTCACCGGGCGAGCGGCCGGGGGAGGGGCCGGGCGCTCGTCGTAGCGGCCGTACCCGTCGTCGTAGCCGCCGTACCCGTCGTCGTACGGCTGCGCGGCCCGGCGGCCGCCCACCCGGCTGCCACGGCCCCTCATCACCAGGGCGCCGAGCAGCAGCAGCGCACCGCCGCCGAGGGCGCCGGCCACGCCCGCACCGAGGCCGTGGGTGCCCGCGGTGAGTTCGCCCGCCGACTGTCCCTGGCGGACCATCCACAAGACGGCGAACCCCAGCACGATCACGCCCGCGAGCGCGACGAGCACCCGCGAGCGCAGCGCCACACCGATGAGGGCCAGCAGGGCCGCGAAGGCCAGGGGCAGAAAGAGGGAGCCGAAGAGCGAGGCGCCGTTGTCCGTGAGATGGCCGAAGAGATCCTCGATGCGGAAGTCGCTCCCGTGACGGCCGTCGTACCAGGGACGGAAGGGGCTCCAGACGGCGGCCGTCGCTCCGAGGAGGGCAATCAGGGATCCGATGACGTTGCGCACCACTGGCGTCGCCTCGCTTCGGGTCGTCCTGAGGTCCTCCGTGACCGACGCTACGCCGGACCGCCCGCACCCGCTATTTCTCCGGTGTTCTCGGGCCCCGTACGTGTTGTCACCCACGCTTGCTAAGGTGCCGTGCACGCGTCAGGCAACGCATGGTGCGGCACAGACGTCTTCAGGGGGATGGGCAACGGCATGATGCAGCGCACACGTAGCGGAAGGCGCAAGGGCATACGGGCGGTCGTTGCGGCCGGGCTCACGCTGGCATCCATCGCGACGCTCGGCGGCTGCGCCTTCGGCGTCCCCGAGGTCGAGGTGCCGACGGGGTCCCCGAGCGCCACGGACAGCTACGACCCGTACAACCCGACCCCCTCCTCGGACTCGACCCCCTCCTCGGACCCGACGTACGAGGACACCTACTCGCCCGAGCCGACCGAGGAGTCGTTCGACCCGGACGGGAGTTCCGATGTCGATGGCACCGGCTGCGACTTCTCCGAGTCGCGCCACACGCTCATGTACACGGTCCAGGTCAGGAACCCGTCGCTGAGCGACACGTACTCCTACGACATCACCGTCGTGTGGCTGAAGGACAAGCCGGCCGACGGGAACAATTACGGCTCGCACCGGCGCTCCATCACCGTGGGCCCCGGTGACACGGAGACCTACGACGCCGAGTACACCATCAGTGGGTCCAACTGGAACCGGTTCTGGTTCAAATGCCACTTCCACTCGGTCGTAAAGTCCCGGGGCTGACCTCATCCGGGCCGTTTCCGGTCACCGCATCCGATGGCCGCGTTTCCGGGCCGCGAACAGGCCCGCCTGCTGCTCCGGCGGCGCATTCCCGAGGGTGATCAGGTGCGGCGCGCCCGCCAACGCCTGCGAACGTGCCGCCTCGCGCGCCGACCACACCGCCCGTACGGTCCCCTGGACGGCCGCCGACGGGTAGCCGGCGATCACCGCGGCCGCCCGCAGCGCCGCCCCGACCGCCTCGCCGTCCCGTACGACCTCCGACACCAGGCCGGTCTCGTACGCCCGCGCGGCCGAGAGCCGCTCCGCCGTCCCCATCAGCGACATCCGCGCCACCTCGCCGAACGGCATCCGCTGCGCCATCCCGATCGCCTCGTACGCGCTGACCATGCCGTACGTCGTGTGCGGGTCGAAGAAGGTGGCCGACTCGGCGGCGATGAGGAACTCGCACTCGCCCAGCAGGTAGAACGCGCCGCCGCAGGCCATGCCGCCCACGGCCGCGATGACCGGCTTCCACAGGTCGTTCGCCTTGGGGCCGATGGCCAGCAGAGGGTCGTCCATCGCGTACGGGGAGGAGGGCTGCGGCACGCTGACGGACCGGTCGATGCCGGTACAGAAGGCGCGCTCGCCGGCTCCGGTGAGGACCACGGCGCGGACCCCGTCGTCGCCGCGGACCGCTCGCCAGGTGGCCGTCAGTTCGGCGGCCGTCTCCAGGTCGATCGCGTTGTGCCGCTCCGGCCGGTCGATCGTGACCAGCGCGACGCCGTCGTCCCCGGGGGTCTCCACCCGGATGGTGCGGCCGGTCATGGCCGCTCCAGGAGCCAGCGGGGTACGGTCACGCCCCCGGGCATGGTGTGGAAGGCGACCTTCACCGGGGCGCCGATGCGCAGCCGCGCGGGGTCGACGGAGTTGAGGGGGGCGTCGGCGGTGGTGACGAGGTTGCCGACGAGGCGGATGTGCGGGGCCTCGGCCAGCTCCACGATGACCGCGTTGTAGCCGGGCCGGTCGGCGTACGCGGGCAGCAGCGGCGGGTGCGGCAGCACATACGACCAGATCCGGCCGCGCCCGCTCATCTTCTGCCAGTGGGCGGCGAAGGACTGGCAGTGCGGGCAGCAGGGGCGGGGCGGGAAGCGCAGTTGGTCGCAGTCGGAGCAGGCCTGGATGCGTAGTTCGCCGTGGGCGGCGTGGTCCCAGAAGGGGGCGCCGTCGTCGTCGGGGACGGGAAGCAGCAGGTCGGCGGCGGTGTCGGGGCGATTGTCAGTGGCGGGTGTCACGCTGGGTGACATGTCTTCACGAACTGATGCGGGAACGGACGCGGGAACGGACGCAGGGACGGATGCACGCAGTGACTCGCGAGAGCTCATCGGCCGTCAACTCCTCAGCAGCAGGGCCGAGGTGGGGACCCCCTCGCCCGCGGTGACCAGACAGGTGGCGGCGTCCGGGACCTGTGCGGTGCCGGTGCCGCGCAGTTGCTTGACGCCTTCGGTGATCAGGTTGAAACCGTGGACATACGCCTCGGAGAGGCCGCCGCCGCCGGTGTTGAGGGGGAGGCGGCCGCCGATCTCGAGCGCGCCGCCCTCGGTGAAGGCCGCGCCTTCACCGCGCCCGCAGAATCCGTAGCCCTCCAGCGAGAGGGGGATCAGGGGGGTGAACGCGTCATAGATCTGTGCCACGTCGACGTCCTGCGGCCTGAGGTCGGCGCCCTTCCACAGGTGGCGGGCGGCGGTCCAGGCGGGCCCGGTGAGCGGGTCGTCGTTCCAGTAGTTGACCATGCCGTGGTGCTGGGCGGGCAGGCCCTGGGCGGCGGAGTGCACATAGACGGGCGGTTGCCGGCAGTCGCGGGCGCGCTCGGCGGAGACCACGACGCAGGCCAGCGCCCCGTCCGTCTCCAGGCAGTTGTCGAAGAGGCACAGCGGTTCGCTGATCCAGCGTGCGGTCATGTACATCTCGCGGGTCAGCGGGCGGTCGTACATGATCGCGGCCGGGTTCTGGTTGGCCCGGTTGCGGCAGGCGAGCGCGACGTTGAAGAGGTGGTCGCGGGTGGCGCCGTACTCGTGCATATAGCGGCGGGCCAGCATGCCGATCTCGTCGGCGGGGCGCAGCAGTCCGAAGGGGCGGGTCCACTGCGCCGGTGCCGGCAGCTGGACCTGGGTGTTCTTCCAGGGCCGCGGCCCCGAGCCGCGTTTGCGCGAGCGCCAGGCGACGCCCACGCTCGCCTGCCCGGTGGCGATCGCGGCGGCCAGATGGGCCACCGTCGCGCACGACCCCCCGCCGCCGTACCCGACCTTGGAGAAGTGGGTGATGTCGCCCGCACCGATCGCCTTGGCTATCTCGACCTCGTCCGTCTCCTCCATGGTGTACGAGGCGAAGGCGTCCACCTCCGAGGGGGCGATGCCGGCGTCGTCGAGCGCCGCGACGATCGCGCGGCAGGCCAATGTCTTTTCCGATTCCGGGAGTTGTTTGGCAAAAGGAGTCTGTCCGATGCCGGCTATCGCCGTAGCGTCCTTGAGGGTCGCCCCCATCGCCACCTCCGTGGTCGGCCGTCAGTGCTGACAGCGGAGGAGGCTACCGCTAATCTGACGGACAGTCAGCTATGCGGTCGGCCCCATGTGGTCAGCTACGAGGAAGCCGGCTCGTGTTCGGCTCTTTCGCGGGAGGCAGTGCGATGCGCGATGACCTGGATCTGCGGGCGGACCTGGAGTACGGCTCCATCCCCCACCTGGTGCGCGCGGCCGCGGAGCGGTACGGCGCCCAGGAGGCAGTGGTCGAGGGCCGCACCCGGCTCTCGTACGCCGAGCTGGGCGAGCGGGTGGAGCGGGCTGCCGCCGCCTGTATCGCCTCCGGTGTCGCGCCCGGCGACCGCGTCGCCGTCTGGGCGCCCAACACCCTCGACTGGATCGTCTCCGCCCTCGGCGCCGTGACGGCCGGCGCCGTCCTCGTGCCCGTCAACACCCGCTTCAAGGGCGCCGAGGCCGCCTATGTCCTGCGCCGCACCCGCGCCCGGCTCCTCTTCGTCACCGGCACCTTCCTCGGCACGTCCTACGTCGCCTCACTGCGCCGCGCCGCCCAGGAAGGCACCGGCACCGGCCCGCTCCCCGGACTGCCACACCTGGAACAGGTCGTGGTCCTCTCCGACGACGCCCCCGCCGACTTCACCACCTGGAAGGACTTCCTGGCCGCCGGTGCCTCCGTACCCGCGTCGACGGTCACCACCCGCTCCGCCACCCTCCGCCCCGACGCCCCCTCCGACATCATCTTCACCTCCGGCACCACCGGCCACCCCAAGGGCGCGGTGATCACCCACGCCCAGACCCTGCGCGCCTACGACCTCTGGAGCGAACTCGCCGGTCTCCGGCAGGGCGACCGCTATCTGATCGTCAACCCGTTCTTCCACACCTTCGGCTACAAGGCCGGCATCATCGCCTGCCTGCTGCGCGGCGCGACGATGATCCCCCAGCCGGTCTTCGGCGTGGAGACCGCGCTCGCGAACATCGCCGCCGAGCGGATCTCCGTACTCCCCGGCCCGCCCACCCTCCACCAGCAGATCCTCGAACACCCCGCCCGCGCCCTGCACGACCTCTCCGCGCTCCGCCTCGTCGTCACCGGCGCCGCGGTCGTCCCCCTGGAGCTGGTCGAGCGGCTGCGCAGCGAGCTGAAGATCGCCACCGTCCTGACGGCATACGGCCTCTCGGAGAGCTCCGGCCTCGTCACCATGTGCCGCCGCGGCGACCCGCCCGAGGTCATCGCCTCGACGTCGGGCCGCGCCATACCCGGCACCGAGGTCCGTGTCGTCGACGCCGCGGGCCGCCCGCAGGCGCCCGGCGAGCCCGGCGAGGTCCTGGTCCGCGGCTATCACGTCATGTCCGGCTACTTCGAGGACCCGGCCGGTACGGCCCGCGCCCTCACCCCCGACGGCTGGCTGCGCACCGGCGATGTCGGTGTCCTCGACGCCGACGGCAACCTCCGTATCACCGACCGCATCAAGGACATGTTCATCGTCGGCGGCTTCAACGCCTATCCCGCCGAGATAGAGCAACTCCTCGGCCGCCACCCCGGCATCGCCGATGTCGCCGTCATCGGCATCCCCGACCCCCGCCTGGGCGAGGTCGGCAGGGCCTACGCCGTCCGCCGCGCCGGCGCGTCCGTCACTGCCGACGACCTGATCGCCTGGTCCCGCCGCGAGATGGCCAATTACAAGGTGCCGCGGGAGGTCGTGTTCGTCGCGGAACTGCCGCGCAATGCGAGCGGGAAGGTGGTCAAGCGGCGGCTGCGGGAGGGGGGCGGAGCGGCCGCCGGGTGAGGGGAGGGACGCCACCGGTCACCGCCCCACCGTCACCCGGCCGTCCCGCACCCCCGTCCCCTCCGCCAGCGCCCGCATCCGGTCCGCGAACCCGTCCTCCACCGCACCGAACCACACCGCCAGGTCCTCGGCACCCGCCGCCTCCCAGGCGGCCACCTCGGCCCGTACCTCCGCGAGGGGCTGCTCCGACGAGGCCCACTCCGTCCGGCTCCCGGCAGCGACACGGGGCGCCCCCGCGCGGCGCGCGAGGTCCTTCCGGCGCGCCGCGAATTCCTGCGGCGTCAGCCCGACCGCCTGCCAGTACCCGCCGAACTCCGCCGCGCGCCGCAGCGCCGCATCCGAGTTCCCGCCGATCAGGAACGGCACCGGCTCCTCGGGCACCGGCTCGAACACGGCCCGCTCGTCGAAGGACGTCCAGGCGTCCTCGTACGGCCCGCCGCGCCCCGTGTGCAGCCGCCGGATCAGCCGCAGCATGCTGTCCGTACGGGCACCCCGCGTCCCGAAGTCCACGCCCGCCGCCTCGAACTCGTACCGCTGCCACCCCACCCCGACGCCCAGCACGAACCGCCCGCCGCTGAGCCGGGCCAGGGTCGCCGTCTGCCGGGCGAGGACCAGCGGCTCGCGCAGCGGGGCGATCAGCACCGACGTGCCGAGCGTGACCCGCTCCGTCACCGCCGCGAGATGGCCGAGAGTGACCAGGGCCTCGTACACCCCGCCGTATCCGGGCAACGGCGTCCCGTACGGGCCCGGCGGCAGCACATGATCCGGCAGCCAGACCCCGGCGTACCCCAGCTCCTCCGCCTCCCGCGCCAGCTCCACGACCGTCCGTACATCCATCGCCGCGGACTCGTCCGGCAGGACGACATGCAGCCGCATCCGCGGCCCCGCGCCGCGCTCGGTCTCCGTCATGGTCCCTCTCCTCACCCTCGACGCCTCACCGAAGAGCCGCTGAAGCCACCAGAGCCACTGGAGCTACCAGAGCCACTCCTTTGCGCCACTTCTACGGCCTCACACCGGTGTGAGAGTCAAGAGAGGGAAGGCGTGCGCTACTTCGGGGGTGTCCAGTCCGGCCGGCGGCCGCTGAGCGCCACCACCCGGTCGAGCAGCGGGGCGTCGTCCGCCACCGGGACGGGCGGGGCGAACATGGGCCCGGGGGCGCCTCCGGAGTCTTCGGCCCAGGAGGTGAGCAGCGCGAACGAGACCCCCAGACTCGCCGCGTCGGGCGCATACGCCTGGCCCGTGGCGCGCGCCAGGTCCCAGCCGTGCAGCACCAGCTCATTGAGCGCGATCCGGCCCGCGATGGCGCCGGGGAGGGGGATCCCGCCCGCCTGGGTCTCGCCGGTCCAGGCCTCCGGGGTGCGCCAGGCCGCCGCCATCTCGGCCAGGTTCCGGTCCAGCTCGGCGCGCCAGTCCGGCGTCACCTCCGGCATCGTGGCACCCGGCGGGGTGTCGGTCGTCGGCCCGAGCTGCTTGAGTGCCGCATCCCGGAAGGCGCCGGTCAGGCCCACGAGATGGCCCAGGAGGTGCCGCACGGCGTACTCCGCGCACGGCGTGGGCGCGTCCATCCGCTCCTCGGAGGTGTGCTCCGCCAGCCGCTCCACGAGCTGGGTCTGCGCGCCGAAGTCGATCGTCTCGGTCATGTTCTGTTCCGGTCCTTCCGTCCTGCCGGGGGAGCCTGCGCTGCCTGGGGCGCGGGCCCGGGGCGGACCACCGCCCGTCCCGGCCACCGCGCTCCTCCCAGTGAAGACTCCTCCGGCCCCGGGAAGTCATCGCCACACCGTCAGGGCGTGCCCTGGGGGTTTTCCCGCCCCGGCTCGGCGTAGCGCTCCCGCAGCACCGTCTTGAGCACCTTGTTCAGCGGTCCGCCGCGCGGCAGCTCCGCCGTGACCTCCAGCTGCTCCGGCAGCTTCTGCGTCATCAGGCCGGCGGCGCGCAGGTGGGCGGTCAGGGCGGGGAGGGTCAGCGGGGCGGGGGCTGGTGCGCCGGGGGACGGTGAGTCGGAGGACGGTGCGCCGGCGGGGGACTCGGCCGGGGTGACGACGGCACACACCCGCTCCCCGCGTTCCCGGTCCGGCAGCCCGATGACCGCGACATCCGCCACCGCCGGATGCGTCCGCACGAGGTCCTCGATCTCCTGGGCCGAGATGTTCTCGCCCTTGCGGATGATGATGTCCTTGAGCCGCCCGGTGAGGACGAGATGCCCGTCGGGACGCAGATGTCCCAGGTCACCGGTGTGGAAGTACCCGTCTGCGTCGAACGCCTCCGCCGTCAGCGCCGGATCGGTGTACCGCCGGAACACCATCGTCCCCTTGACCGTCACCTCACCCGGCTCCCCGACCCCGGCCTCGCCCCCGTCCGCCCGCACCATCCGCACCCGGGCACCGCTTACGGGACGTCCCACCGTCCGCGCCAGCTGCTCATCGCTGTCATACGGCGTCCCCATCGCGATCATCGGGCACTCCGTCATCCCGTACCCGTGCACGATCGCGCAGTCCAGCTCCCGGCCGGCCTCCGTATACAGCTCCGGTGGCAGCGGCGCCCCGCCGCCGGACAGCAGCCGCAACGACGGAATCAGCCGCTCCGCATCCGGCGACTGCCCCCGGTACCGCCGCGACTCCTCCAGAAACGCCTGATAGAACGCCGTACTCCCGCCGGCCATCGTCACCCCGCGCCGCCGGTAGACCGCGGCCGCCCGCCCCGCCTCGAACGTCTCGAGCACCACCGCCGGAAAGCCGCTGACCAGCATCGCGATGACGTAATCCGGCCCGGCGATATGCGCGTACGGGAACGCGATCGACCCGATGTCGTCCTTCGACATCCCCAGCGCGGTCGCCAGCCCGACCCCGCCGGCGATGAGGGAGGCATCCGTGTGCTCGACACCCTTGGGGGACGAGGTCGTACCGGAGGTGTAGTAGATCCAGGTGGTACGGCCGTCACCGCCCTCGGGCGCGGGCTCCGGCACCTCGCCCGGATCCCCCATCGGCAGCCCGCCCTCCACCGAGACCACCCTGACGTCGTCCCCGGCCAGCTTCCGCGCCATCGCCCCGTAGTCGAACCCCCGCCACACCCCTGGCACCAGCACGAACTCCGCCGCCGACTCGGCCAGGATGAACCGGACCTCCCGCTCCCGGTGCAGATGAATGACCGGTGTCTGTACGGCCCCGATCCGTGCCAGCGCCAACGACGCGATGACCGCCTCCACCGACGTCGGCAACTGCCACACCACCCGCGTCCCGGCCCTGACCCCCAGCCCCCGGAACCCCGCGGCCACCCGCACCGCCTCGTCCCGCACCTCGTCGAAGGTGACGCTGCGCCCCTCCTCGTCGAAGAACATGGGCAACCCGGCCGAGGCCCGTGCCCGGTACTCGACCAGTTCCCAGAGGGTGTGGATGCGGGAGGGTTCGAACACGGCGCGCCTCCTGGCTGTGGGCGGGGCGGGGTGGGCCGGGATCCGAACGGCGCCGGGGCGGCCGAATGGCGCGACTGTAGCAGTGAATATGACGAAGCGTCAGATAGGTGTGGAGGCCTATCGCTTCGGCGGGAACGACGGAGGGCGCCGAGTCTGCGGCTCGGCGCCCTCCGGTGTGGCTCCCCGTCTACGGTGCGGCGATACCCGCCGGGGCGGTCGGGGTGGTGCTGTCCTGGGTGGTGAAGGTGCCGGATATGGGCGTGGTGGTGTCCTTGACGGTCATGTCGGAGGTGCGCTTCGGCGTGTGGCTGTCGGCCATGGCGGGCGCCGCAGCGCCTCCCGCCATGGCAGCTGCGATGGCGATCGTGGCGATCGTCCGCTGGGTTCGGCTCACGTCAACTCCTGGGTTGGGGGCGGCGTTTCTTGTCGACCGAAGCTAGCCGCTAGTTGGTCATATGTTCGACTCACTGTCTGGAAATAGCCGCAGAATGAGCAGAATCAGTGTTGCCCGATAATGCTGACCACCTGCCGGCCAATGCCGAGCGGAATAGGTGGGGTGCCGCATGCCAGAGGGCCGGACTCGATGACTCCCCCCTCGGTGTCATCGAATCCGGCCCCTGGATCCCCCTGGATCCCCCCGGGTCCCCCCCCCGGGGGCCCCCCCGGGCCCCCCCCGGGAACCCCCCGGGGGGCCCGGCCCGGTTGGGGACGGTGGACGCGGGGGGGGTAGGGGATGAGG